>NZ_JAELTX010000654.1 GCF_016429065.1 Pedobacter sp. ASV17 | reverse complement strand
ACCGCTTTGAGCGATAACACCGTCCCGTCCAAACTAGCTGCCCCTCGTTCGCAACATTTTTGTGCCGCATCAATTTTCACGACATTGTAGCTTGCAAAGCTTTTACGGCGACTACGCTCTGTTTCACTACTGTTCCATGGGACAAGACCGAGGCTCTAACGATAACTGCGATCATGATTCAAGTACTAAAGTTCATTCATCCATGCTTTTTTTTATTTGCAAGTCTATGCTAGACTGTAAAAGGCTTTTTATATTCCATAGCTAGACCGACCCCGCAGGCATAAAAATCTCATCCGAGTCGTCAATCCCACCCATCATGCCTCATTACATTCAGACTTCGACTGTACACCCTACAGCTTTTTACAGCTTCTGCATAGCAATAACGTCCGAGGACTGGACATAGTCC
>NZ_JAELTX010000653.1 GCF_016429065.1 Pedobacter sp. ASV17 | reverse complement strand
AGGCGTGGAAGAGTCGGCCTCGGAAATGCCATCGACACCGACAGCCTTAAGACACAATGTCGCACAACAAAGTACTCAAGGAAGTGGTAAACCAGTTGCCACTAATGCAACAAGTCCACCTAGGAAAGCACACACTCGAAAAGCCTCATATAGCGTCTTTCCACAAGCCCAGCTGGAACAATCGACGCGAAACCTAAAACCAACTTCCATCCTTCCGGCAGCTACTTACAATCCATCACCACCTTCTCCTTCTCCAAAGCGAAATACTGGACAAGTACAGGATTTGTCGACTCTTGTACCACCACCTGAGCTAATACCTGGCCTCGCTATCACAAAGCACCAGCGAGACTCCTCGCTTGGATCATCCGCAACTGTACAAATTGGCCTGCGGTTCTCGTCTGTGGAT
>NZ_JAELTX010000652.1 GCF_016429065.1 Pedobacter sp. ASV17 | reverse complement strand
AGGGAACACTGCTTACACTTGCAGCAGAGGCCAATTAAAAATGGAAGAAAGAATGAAACGCCGGAACAAAATGAGAGCAAAGAAACCAGGAGTAGCAAATGTTACAGCTTATCAGCAGATAGAGCTAAAATGGCGTCATCGGAACTCAGCATCCGCGCGGATGACTAACGACGATTTTCGTACCCACAGGCGTCGTCACAATGCCAAAAAAAAAAGTGCCGCTGGTTCCACACCAGCACAATATGTTTCATGTTTAATATTAGCTACAGCCTGCCAGAGAATCCTCGGCGCAATTCTAGACGAATTTTGTGCTACGCAATTGTGGGCATTTTTTGTTGGTCAACATAATATCAGACTTGCATTGCCAGACTGTGTTCTGGATTGAGGCGCTGTGTTGCACATGAGG
>NZ_JAELTX010000651.1 GCF_016429065.1 Pedobacter sp. ASV17 | reverse complement strand
CCGAACAAGCCTGCCAGAATGCGGAAAAGGAAATCCCTGAGTTTGATTTTGATGCACTCCGCTGCCAAGCCGAAGACGCATGGCGCGAGAAGCTCTCTGTTCTCGAGGTTGACAACACTGGTGTTTCCAAGTCCCTGCAGCGGACCTTCTGGAGCGGCCTCTACAGAACACTCTTGTCTCCTCAGGACTACACTGGTGAGAATGAAAACCCAACGAGTGAATCCTATACAACCGGAGCTAACGATACTCAGGCGAGAACGCTCTATGGGAGAGCGACGAGCCCTACTTTGACTCTTACTCTGTCTCTTATACACATCTGACGCTGCCGACGACTGAGCCGGTGTGTGGGTGTCGGGGGGGGGGGGGGGGGTGAGGGGGGGGGGGGGGGGGGGGGGGGGGGGGGGGG
>NZ_JAELTX010000650.1 GCF_016429065.1 Pedobacter sp. ASV17 | reverse complement strand
ATTTACATCCTTGATATGTGTATGCCGGACATTTTACTGTGAGGTCTTGCGGATACTTTATGCCCAGAACACCATTAGTTTCTTCGGAGCAGACATGGTTCCCTTTTTCATACGGAGTGTTGGCGCGGACGGGTTGGCGATGGTTCGAAATGTCCACCTTGCTCTACATTTGGAAGCAACTCGAAGGATAGATGTGAGGAAGAAGCAAAAAGTCTTGAAGATGGTTCAGGGTTTGAAGAAGCGGTTTGTTGGCCTCAAACAGCTCGATGTTGAGGTCATTTTCACATGGGTCAGCCGACAGATGCAGATCTACTATGGAAATGGATCATGCAAGAGGTCTTTGCTCCCTTGGGTTGCCTCGACGAGTTCGTTCTTAAAGTTTCTGTGGCACTGCCGCTATCGGAGCC
>NZ_JAELTX010000649.1 GCF_016429065.1 Pedobacter sp. ASV17 | reverse complement strand
GTACTGTTGTCCGCCACCGTGCTGGAGACACGGGACCGAGGACCGTGCTGAACCTTGCTGCCACCCATCACTAATAACAGAGGCTCATACGTCAGGGCGAGTCAGACACTGTTTTCGCGCTTTGTATTGCATCGCACTGTGCGAGATATCCTATTACATTGATATACTATGTAAGTCTGCTGTTTTTTTGTTTTACAAAAGCCGTGAGATTGTGGTGAGACGGTGTATAGAACGCTACCTGGCGAAGTGGATAAGACTTTCAAGACGAATTGGCGAATTCAGCGACAACAAAAGCAAAAACTACACACCGATATTCGCAGTACGAGGAGCGACTGTAGTCGCGGAGGTTTATTAGCTGCAGGTCTTATGCGATAAGCCGTCTCCTTCGCAGCTCTTCGACGCTGGAC
>NZ_JAELTX010000648.1 GCF_016429065.1 Pedobacter sp. ASV17 | reverse complement strand
CATTGAGGGAGGGGGGATATACGTGCAAAGAATGTTTGAAACGCATGTTGAGAGTGAAACGTCTTCTAAAAATGACGATGATGAGGTTGCAATGGTGGGACGGGCACGATAGGGACCGAGGCAAAAGTGGGAGGTCAAGAACGTGATACCAGGGTATTAAGTAACCCTTTTAGCGTGTACTATCTGTATGAGAATATTAAATAACCACCTGCCGAAGACTTTTGCTGACTATTTGGTAATATTCTCAAATCTCCACGAGTTGAGCTGTTCCGGACGGTGAGATTCAAAAGTACACCACGCCCCAGCCCACATACTAAAACCGCACACTACCTAACCTACTCTCTCATGTTCACTGCGGAATGAATTTCTGCATTGAATTTAATCAAAGTGCGAGAGCAGCAATGCCC
>NZ_JAELTX010000647.1 GCF_016429065.1 Pedobacter sp. ASV17 | reverse complement strand
ATTGACGCCTACGGAGAACATACGAGCAGTGCAATGGCCGCTCAGCAGTTCATCAGGAGCCTGACGGCGTTCTTGTTCCCGCTGTTTGCACCGAGTATGTACGACAAACTGGGCTATGGATGGGGAAACACGGTTATGACTTTCGTTGGCCTAGTGATTACTGTGCCTATACCGCTATACATTTGGAAGTATGGTGAAAAGTTGCGAACCAAGGCTGGCTCTACCTATTGAATGGTTTGGGCGGTAGTCTTATGCTCCCTTAAAGCCGATCACGGCTGTGTTATGCTTTTGATTTTTATTGTTATAAAGACGATATTGTAAGGGTATATAAAGACATCATAGCCTAGAGCCTAATTCAAGTCTACACCAGACCGTGCTGCACCTCGTCCGTTTATCCCATGTCATTG
>NZ_JAELTX010000067.1 GCF_016429065.1 Pedobacter sp. ASV17 | reverse complement strand
TATTTTTTATTCCACCGCAGAGAGCATCTATTTCAGTGCCTCATTATACATCTGTTTCATTGGTTTTTTTGGTGTTCGCCAACAGCAGATATTCAAAACCAGCACTGCGTCATCCCTCTCTACAACCGAGCATCACACTTCTTCCATTCAAAAAGAAAGTCACTCGGAAGCATCTAATATAGCATTACCGCCCAATAAAACAAAGTACGACTGGTCTTCACTTACGGAAGCGGAAGCTGAACTTATTTTCCTGCAACTTAACAGGATAATGGCGCAAGAAAAGCTATATAAGAATGCGGAACTCACACTGAGTAAATTGGCGGAATCCTTACAGCTAAAGGATGCGGCACTATCGCAGGTGATCAATTCTAAATTTAACAAGAGTTTTTACGACTATATCAATTCGCTTAGGGTAGATGAGTGTGTAAAAATGATTGCTGATGAAAAAAATCAGAACTATACGCTGCTATCTATCGCTTTCGATTGCGGCTTCAATTCTAAATCTTCTTTCAATCGCAATTTCCGAAAATTCACGGGCAAATCTCCTTCAGATTTTTTCCAAAAACCAAGCGAAGTAACGTATCCCAAAGCGTTGTAGCCCCTCCATCCCCTGGGCATTACTCCATTATTTCTTCACTTCAATAGCATATTGAAAAAGCAACTTATTTCATTTATTGGCAAGCATTTAGGACATCGTACCACTTTAATTATCCCGTCACTTAAAGCCAAATAAGAGGTACCACGAAGCCTCGTGGGGCGATTATCATCTCTCAGTGTTCCACCTTTGCCATTAAAACACTGAAATTTTAAATCGATAATCATGAAAACAAAACTTATTTTATTCTCCGCACTGATCTCTACAATGATGTTGATCTTCGTATCTTGCAAAAAAGATAAAGCCGAGGACCCCACTAAAATTTATCCAAAAAATGCAAGCATTGAATACAAGTGTACCCTAACTTCGGGCACTCCTAGCGGTTTAGACATTATTTACACTAATGAAAGTGGTGGCACAACAAGGCTTACCAACGTGGCATTACCTTTTAGTAAAAAAATTAACCGTACCGTAAATGCAAATGATGATGTTACCATGGGATTTACGGCTGTTGGCCCTGGGGGATAAAGGGAGAAATTTACGTTGATGGAAAGCTCGTAGATTCAAAAACAGCGTCGTCAAATTCCGCTTCTAATTCGTTTACCGAAACCGTTTTATACGTATGGCAATAGGTTAAACAACTTTCTATCGTGCTTAAAAATGGCACGATTGATTTTTCAATCGAATGCCCTCATCAAAAGCCTCTACAAAAGTTGGGGCTTTTTGCGTTAATGTACGTCCCTTGTTCCATTGAGCAAACACCTTCTGACTAGACAACCTTACAAAAAGGCGTGTTTCAAACAATCAGCCTTCTTTTTTGATACATATATGCAAAACAAATGCTAAAATAGTATTAGGCTCAACAATGAAGGAGAGATTAACTTGTATCTAACAATTAATCGCTTATCAAAATGAAAAAATCCCACCTTATTGGTGCCGTATTGCTATATCTATTCTCTTTCAATGCAAGAGCACAAACCCAGTTTTGGTCTGATACTTTCGAAGATTCAGGTGCCCCCTCAATAGGAAGCAGGACCACTTCCGTTGCGGAATTTAGCTGCAACAGCCCAGCAACGATCTATTTCAAAAGAACAGATGGGACTAATATCACCGCTGGGGGCTATACAGGCTTCACTGGCGCCAAGTATTGGACTGCAATGGACATTGACAGAGGGCCTGCTTGTGGTGGGCAAAATACCATTAGCGCAAATCAATCAATCAGTTGGTTAGGGATCAATATTAGTGGAAAGAGCGGACTATCTTTTAAAGGAAGATTCGGAGCCAATACCGCTGGCGTTTTCCAAGGTTTATTTTTCAATAATGCGGCTAATAATTTTGTGATGGATTATATCCTCATCGAATATAGAATTGATGGAGGTGCTTGGACAAAGGCTATTGGCATTTATCCTAATGATGCTACTGCAGCGGGTGGTCCACTTGCCGTTGATACTAATAACGATCAAATTGGAGACGCCACTGTTTTAACTTCAGCTTTAACAGAATTATCTGCCAATATTACAGGCACTGGAACTACCCTTGATGTCCGTGTAAATCTCTTTGTAAACAATGGTTCCCCTGGCTCAGTAGCTTTTGACGATTTCCGTTTATTCGAAACAGCCGCCTGCACTGCTCCCGCAATTACAGCGAACCCTCCCAACAGGTCAATATGCGTAAATGCTAATGCCACCTTTACCTCCAATGCCACGGGGGCAACGGCCTTCCAATGGCAGGTCGATACTGGATCTGGATTTATGGACATTGCCAATGGCGGAGTATACTCCAACGCTACAACAAACACCTTGAGCATTACTGGGGCAACGGCTACCATGAATGGCTATCAGTACCGCGTAAAGGCCACCAATGGCGTTAGTACTTGTTTTACCAACTCGAACCACGGCACCCTGAACATTTCAAACATGGTAAGCTCCTCCACCAAGAACGACGCACTTTGCTACGGAGTTTCAAACGGATCGGCAGCGGTATCTGCCCCCACAGGTGCCATAGGAACTGTCACCTATTTATGGGCGCCTTCGGGAGGTACCGGATCAATTGCTACTGGATTAGCAGCTGGAACCTATACCGTGACCATTAGTGATGCCATCTGCCAGATCACCAAAACGGTAATCATCAACGAGCCAACGACACTATCGATGAGCTATGGCGGCAGTACCTCCATCACCAGGAACGTAGCATTTAGTTATACCTTTATTGCTTCGGGCGGTACGTCTGGGTATACCTATAGCACTACGGGAACCAGGCCAAATGGATTAAACCTTTCTAATGGCGGCGTGCTATCGGGCACTCCTACCGTTGCCGGAACGTTCAATTTCAACGTAATCGCAACCGATGCCAACTTGTGTACCAAGAACATTCCAGTGAGCATCACCGTGGAGAATCCGCTACCAGTGACACTTACAGACTTCACAGCCAAACCAGTATCTGGCGGCGTGGAGGTTTCATGGAACACCGTTTCGGAGACCAACTCCTCGCACTTTGAACTGATGCATGCCGCAGAGAACGGACAGTTCAGCATCATCAACAAGCAGGAGGCTTTGGGTACTTCGAGCATAGGAAAACGCTATTCGTTCCTACACAGGCAGCCCACTAATGGCAACAATTATTACCAATTGCTACAGTTAGACAAAAATGGCGACAGCAAAGACTACGGTGTGAAGACCGTGTACTTTACCTCTGTGGCTAAAGATGGTGTGTCACTCTATCCAAATCCTTCAACACATACGGTGACCATAACTTTTACGGCAAAAACCTATAACCAGTTGCAGGTAACTAACATGCTGGGCAAGCTGATCAGAAGCCAAAAGATAGACACGGCAGATACTGAACATCGCATTAACGTGGAGGCACTACCTGCGGGCACCTACACCATCACCCTAATAGCAGAGGGCAAAAAGAGTGTACACAAACTTATCAAGCTATAACAGCCTGACAACCTATATCACAACAGATGCCCCTTAGCAACAAACTGTGGGGCATCTCTTTTTTAACACTAAAAAGTAAGGTTGATTTTACTCCGCTAGCATATCCACCAGTTCATTTTTGGATAAACTTTGAAAAAAAGAAGCATCTGTTCGGATCACGTCCTGCGCCAGTTGCTTTTTTTTATTTTGGAGCTTCATGATCTTTTCTTCAACGGTATTGGAACAAATTAACCTCACTGCTACTACATGCTTATCTTGTCCAATGCGGTAAACCCTATCGACAGCTTGATTTTCGGCAGCAGGGTTCCACCAAGGATCTACCAAGTAAACATAATCGGCCTTAGTTAAATTAAGTCCCACTCCCCCTGCCTTTAAACTGATCAGGAATACACGGACATCATCGTTAGTTTGGAAGTTATGCACTTTGCTTCCCCTATCTTTGGTTTGTCCAGTAAGGTATTCAAAAGAAATCTTTCTATTTTCCAGTTCAGTCTTAATCAAATCGAGCATGCCTACAAACTGCGAAAACACCAAAATCTTATGAGCCTTCGATTTATTTTCAATCTGTTCAGTAAGTACTTCGATTTTAACGGAGTTGGCAGCGGAATGTCCTTGCTTAAGAAGTACTGGCGAATTGCAAATCTGCCTTAATTTGGTTAAACCTGTAAGCACATGCATGCTATTTTTAAGCATTTGGTCCTCGTTAGTTGCCGAAATAAATTCCCTTAACTCTCGCTCATACGTATCGTAAATCCTACGCTGCTCGGCATTCATTTCGCAATAAATAGTCATTTCAGTTTTCTCGGGCAATTCCTTGGCCACCTGTTTCTTGGTCCTGCGAAGTATAAAAGGTTTGATTTTACGTTGAAGCTCAAAAGCTCTTTTACTGTATTCAAACCTATCAATAGGAATGGCATAAATATCCTTGAAATACTGCTTGCTTCCTAATAAGCCTGGACACGCAAAGGACAGTTGACCATATAAATCGAAAGTATTGTTTTCGATAGGTGTCCCTGTTAATACCACTCTATTTCTCGATTGCAACAATCGGGCAGCTTTGTATCGTTCCGAATTGGGATTTTTAATGGCTTGCGATTCATCCAAAAAGACATAATTGAAACGGAAATCTTTCAAGAAACGAATATCCGATAGCAACATGCCGTAAGTGGTTAATACCACTTCGTGGGCTTGCATTTGCTCATTACTTTTCTGCCTGTCGGCACCATAGTGTGTCCATATTTTAATGGACGGTGCAAACTTGGCCAATTCCTCTTGCCAATTAAACAGCAAGGAGGTTGGCACTACAATTAAATTGGTGGTATGCCCATGTTTTTCTCTTTGGGATAAGATAAAAGCAATAATTTGCAGGGTTTTCCCCAATCCCATATCATCGGCCAAGCAACCTCCAAAATTAAAATCATCCAAAAAGTTAAGCCAGTTGAGGCCTTCTTGCTGGTAGTCCCGCAATTGGGCATTCAAGGTAGCGGGAACTTTTATTTCAGGAATGTTTCTAGTATTAGAGAATTGGTTGGTGTATTTTTCGATTTCTTTATGTACCGTTTCGGCCAGCTCTGCTTTTTCAAACAAATCAGCTACTTCCGTAAAATTGATCTTCGGTATTTTGATCAGTTCATCCTCCATATCTCCCGCACTAAAAAAACGAGCAATCCTATCCATCCACTCCAATGGCAGAATACCTTTTGTACCATCATCTAATTGTACAAATTTGCTTTTGTTGCGAATGGCTCGATGAACTTGTTTTAAGCTGGCTTTTTTCTTTCCAAAACCTACCTTCAGCTCGGCATTGAACCAGTCAATCCCACTGATTACCTCAATACTGATTTTGGCACTGTGCGGATTGAGTTGGTTATTTTTGATTTCGTTAAAGCCAAGGATAGCAATGCCGTGATTTCTCCATACTTCAAAAGCATTTAAAAACCAATCTTCATCCAGGAACTTGTCTTTATGGAGATAAAAATACTCGGGTCCTTCTATTTGTTCAACGAAGTCGGGATGTTGATCCATTACAATGGCCGTAAAACGGGTTTCGGCTTCACTATCGCGGGCAACCTTAAATTCATTGCCATTTTGATCAATATCGAAGAGTTGTTTTCTGGAGTATATGGGAACTTCTACCGAGCCATATTTCATCACTGGCGTAATGGCAATAAAACTGCCCTCTTGATGTAGGTAGATAATGCTTTGTCTTAGAAATTCCTTTTCAGCCAATTGCGCCGCCGTTGCTTGGCGAATATAACTGTAGTTGATGTGTACCAACTGCTCCAATGGTGCCAATATGGTACGCACAAATTCCTCATATTTAGACGAATGAATGATCAGTATCTCATTATTGGCTTTAAAGAACTTGATGACCCGCAACAAATCTGGGTGTTGCACCAAATGAAAGGCTTGTCGATGGTGCACGAAATATTCGTTCCTAAGCGCTACCTTGCTTATTGGAAGCGCCATGTCGTTAAATAGCAGTTCGGCCGTTACTTCGTAAAAGGGTTCTTTTTTAAATACGGTGAGCTGTAATTCTGCCTTAAGCAGGGTAAGTTCCACAGGAAGCAATGATTTTGGAGAGATGCTTTCAGAAAGACTTCTATCATGATAGTACACTTCTAAATCCAGTGGATTTTCGACCATCAGTTTCAACGCTTCCAATTCTGCTTCGGCATCTTCTTCGTGGAATTTATGCTGGAAGCTGAGCAGGGCCGTATAGAATTTGATTTCGGCAGGAGCTGTTGCCTTCCAAACCAAGTTCATGGGAGCTACCTCATTCATTGGGGCTTTAATTTTGCCCGACTGCGTAATAGCGGCTTCCATTAAAAGGAAATTCAATTGGTTATAAAAACGATGTTTGCCAATGACGAGTATTTGTCGTTTTTCATTGGCTTGAGCGGCCATTTTTTTAAAGATGGACGGCTGTTGGGGTGCTAGACTTTTTTGAAGCACCTGTGCATCTATTTTAAGCAAACCTTTTAACCTATTCTCCACCTGCAGTTTACCTTCTTGATAGTTTAACTGAAAATAGGCATCCAAATTGGGTTCTGCTTCTAAGCCATATTCCCTTGCCGAAGCTTGTAGTATCTGATATCGCAAGGGTTGATCAAAAAAAACACGCAGGTTCCTGATTTCTAAAATGGCATAGATTACCTCCGCTTGGTGTACACATAATTTCTGCAAATGATGATTGCAAGAACAGGAAGTGATCAAATGATCTCCCACCTGACTTACCGCTACGTTTGGAAAATCAATCGTGTTTTTTTTAGTGAACACGCCATTGTTAAGCTCCAGTGCCAGTGGATAAACCTCTTGCAAACCACCTTCCAACAACTCGCCACTTTGAGTATGCTTGAGCAGGTCAATTACAGAAAGGGCACTAATATTGGTATTGGAAAGAATAATTTCTTGGGGCAGTGCTGTCATTAATGGCTTTGCCTTTTTGGCGTCCATAAAAGTACATCAAAAGTTGTTTAACCGCAATCCCGTATGTACGGGATAAATTATCAACCCCCGCATGTCATTACGACTTTGGAGGAATCTCATTAACTATTAAGGCATAAATGCATAAAATTTAACCGCAAAGGATTCGTAAGCATCCGCAAAGGGACGCAAAGATTTGAAAAACTATTCCGTCCACCTGTCATTCCGACTTTGGAGGAATCTCATTAATGAACTAAAAGGGAATAAACAATGCCCCCTACTTCTCCTTCTTAGCGTAACTCTTCTTTTCTTCGCGATGAGTTTTTTTTAAATGCAATCCCGTACATACGGGATAAAACATTATCCTTCACTATTCCGAAATAATCAAATAATAACCATCTAAATCTCGCAGCGTAAACTGATTTTTAAGTGAGTTGGGATTATAATGAATTTCTCTTTCGATATTGGCATTGAGTGCCTGTGCTTTTTCAAATATGGTTTGCAGCTCGTCTACCCTAAAGAAGAGAATCAGGCCATTTCCATTATTTTCGGTAGCAGACAACATGGTTGGATGCTCATGTTCGCCCCATTGATGTAAACACAACACCACCGTACCATTGCTGGTCAATATTT
Organism: Pedobacter sp. ASV17; assembly: GCF_016429065.1. Lineage (GTDB taxonomy): Bacteria > Bacteroidota > Bacteroidia > Sphingobacteriales > Sphingobacteriaceae > Pedobacter. The sequence goes on along the minus strand of NZ_JAELTX010000067.1, from coordinate 22,153 downwards.
CAAAGGTATCGCCACCGTGTTCACTTTTACAAGCTAGCAATTGCTGATAAAAGAAAGAGCTTTTACGAACATCTTTCACGGCAATGATGGGCTCTGTTTTAACCATTTTTAAAATTTACAGCTTTGATGAATGTCCAAGATCGACAAAAAATATGGTGAATGTCTCCGCATCTGCTCCGCCAACGGTTCTACCATCTTCCAATTACCGGATCGTAGAACCTTGCCCCGTAGTCATACTGGCTGATTAGAACTCACGCTATGCCAAAACTACAATGTAAATATTTTTATTAAGAAATAAACTATCAAAATTCCAGTAAAGAAAGTTATAAATCCATTTATATACCAAAATTTCTTGATCCAAGTTTTGAAGACAAGCATATTTAACAAGCTTATTAAAAATGTTCCACAAATTAAAGCCACCAAAGTGTATGTCCCTAGTATAAAAGGAACTTGTGCGCTGGAATCACATTGTTTGGTAATAATCGGGATAAGCAGACCGAATATTATACACAAAATTATCCATGATAGGTAAAATCCAAACGGACTATATATAATATTCTTCATAATTATTGTTTGACAAATTTTCCATCAATAAACTTATATGTTCCCTCTGTTAGCGTCGAAATTGCTTTCATGAAGTCTCCGATTGAATGCCCACCCCAAGATGATACGTTATCATTACTACCTTTTTCTTCTCTACCCTTCTGTTTAGCATGTTTACTACTATTAACTTGACCCACAAGACCATCTACAACACTATCTCCCTCATTATCAAACTAAAAAAGAGGTACATCTGGTATTGCTGATTGTTTGTCGTTTTGTAATAGGAAGAACTACGCTTTTATTAAGTTGATGGTCTTAACTCATAAAATTCAATCACTTCCGTTTGATCATCAGAATAATTCACAATACTTCCATGAAAGCTGCCGAATACACCTTCTGAAATTTTAATTGTATCAGGGTAATCCGCAATTTCATTTCTTAGTAATGATTTACACGTAGGGCATTCTGAAAAACCTGCAATCTCTTGTATGCTCAAATTTTCTGTAGCTGGATTTTCCCAATCAATCACAAATAGCTCTCCGCATTTTTTACAGGTGACAAGAGTGTTATTACTCCTTCCGCCCCTCAACGGAATTATTATTTCATGATTATGTATGTTATTTCCGATACGGTCATAAATCTTAAAACATCTAATTTCTTTTCTTCTCATATTTAATCAAATACTGTTTTTCTTTTAAAAACTAAAACCAATATTCTCGCCAATACTAAAGAAAACAACAAATCAATAAGCAGATAAATCACCTTAAACCACTTTATGCTTTTACAATCGTAGCATTTCCCTCCTGTATCCTGTAAAAAAACAAACGGGAAACCAACTTTGGTTAATCCATCATACATCCCACTATAGCCGCTAAATATGAGATTAGAAATAATGAATATCGCCATTCCAACAATCAACGTTAATCTTAAGTATTTAAAGGATTTCATTATTTACGTTAAAGATATTCTTATGCCAATTACAATCATTTAAATAAAATCAAAAAAATATAAAAGAATAGCAGTAATACATGCAATAACATTAAGCCAAGCAAAATACCGTGAAATATGTGCTCTTTAAAAATTCGAAGAAGTATACTCAATAACAATATATGTAGAATAACGTAATATGGCAGGTATTTGTCGAACGTTATTAAATATTCACATCTTCTTTCTTGCAAACCCAATCTAATGATCTCACTAAACAACAATCTCGTAGTTGCAATCATTAGAAGAATCAAAGCATAAACTCTGCCTATTTTAGAAAACCGTGACGAGTTTTTCCCTGCTGTGATGCCATAAACCTTAACCTTATCAAGATTTGGGATACCGATATCCGCACCTCCCCATCTTATTTTTTCTCCAAGAAGATAATTGTACTGCCAAGTATCACCAAACTTAAATTGGATATCCAACATAATTGAAGCACCACAATTTAAACATTGCTCATTGACTTTTAAAACATTGTAAGCGCCCATATTATCTAAATCATTCCCAAAATAGTATTAACTTAGAACTAAACAAACCTAAATCTTATTGATACGATGAAGAAACTTGCCCTTGCCTTGCTGATCTTATTCCTTTACCTCCCTAGCCATGCACAATTTGAGAAAATAGAACGCGAAATAGCAGAAAGCATGACGAAAACTGAAAGTGTTGGCTTAGCTGTTGCAGTGGTAAAAAACAATCAACTCATCTATCAGCATTCCTTTGGCAAAAAGAGCATCGAAGATGATACTCCCCTGAACAATTCGGATATCTTTAGGATTGCTTCCATCTCCAAATCCTTTGCAGCAACCTCAATGATGCAATTGGCAGAAGCTAAAAAACTATCCTTAGATGATGATTTTGGCAATTTAGTGGGCTTTAAAATTCGCAATCCAAAATTTCCAGAAACAGTGATTACCCTAAGAATGGTATTATCCCACACTTCGAGCATTAACGATAGCCAGGGATATTTCAACTTAGATGTGATTAACCCTTCTAAAAATACCAATTGGGAAAAATGCTATACCGATAAGCAACCAGGAACGGGCTACCTGTATTGCAACCTCAATTTCAACATGGTAGGTGCTGTGATTGAGCGCATTACTGGACAACGTTACGACAGCTATGTGAAACAACATATCCTTAAGCCTTTGAATGTTTATGGCGGTTATTGCATCGATTCTCTGGATTCAAAACGTTTTGTTTCGTTATACGAATATGAAAATAATGCTTTTAAGTTATCGCCAGCCGCTTATGCTCCCCGTAGAGAAGAATTAAGCACCTACCAAATAGGCTACAGTACTCCTATCCTATCGCCCACTGGCGGCATGAAAATTTCAGCGACAGACTTGGCCACTTACATGACCATGCACATGAACTATGGCAAAACCAAAGGGGCCAAAATCATCTCCAAAAAAAGTGCAAAGCAAATGCAAACCCCGTTGAGTAGTCAGGAGAATTATGGCCTTGCTTTGCTCACTACCAACAAATTGATAAATGGTAAAACCTTAATAGGGCACACAGGCTCTGCTTATGGACTATACAGTGCCATGTTTTTTGACCCTAAGGAAAAGTTCGGCATTGTAGTGATTACCAATGGCACCAACGCCAAAGAAATAGACGGCTACAAGGCCATCATTAAAGAGAGTTTTAATATCCTTTATCAAAACCTGATCGCTAAGTAGTGATTTTAGTTTTTTTCTTTAACCATAAAGATTGAAACCGATTTAATTGGACAAAAGCACTCTTGTAAAATCATTTGTGCAGCTGTGGCCAACCCCAAAGTTTCTGAGAAGAGAAGAATACGACAAGACATCAAAACAATGGAATAAAGGTCATATTCCCCCAAACTGTAGATTTTTTTTCCTAAAGTTTTACTCATAACTTTGTAAGTAGCGCCACTCTTAGTAATTTAGAGCTTTGTAGAATACACTCTAGGGCACTTATGGCTATAATCTCTCGATGGGAACTTAATTTTCGCCTATTGGTATGCTAATTGAACTAACCAATCTCATGACAAAAAACCTTTTTAGATTTTTATCGATTGTGTTGAGTTTGCAAGTACTGTTTACAGGCTTGTTGTTTGCTCAAAACACCAATAGTCTAACTTCCGACGAGTTATTTACACAAGCTAGAAACATCCCTAAGGAAAAGCAAAACTATCCGCAGATCATTGATCTACTAAAAACGGCTTTGCAAAAAAGTCCCGATTATGCAGATATACGTTTGTTTTTGGGCAGGGTGTATACGTGGAGTGATAAACTGGACAGTGCCCGATATCAGTTTAATCAGGTATTGGCCAAGGAACCTCAAAACATTGAAGCATATTCGGCCATATTTGATTTGGAATACTGGAATGAGAACTACATGCGAGCGCTTGATCACGCCAATCAAGGTTTATTATACGACCCTAATTCTACAGAACTACTACTCAAAAAAGCAAAAGCGCTTAATGCGCTAAAAGATAGTAGGCAAGCAATGGCAGTGTTACGTGACTACAGCAAAAAAAACCCAGATCAGGATACCGTTAAAACGTATTACCAAATGCTTAGGAGCCAAAACTCCAAAAACCTCATCGACTTAAGCTATGAATATGTTTATTTCGACAAGCGATTTGATGATCCTTGGCATTACGCTTCTATAGATTATACCCGAAACACTTCCTTGGGTTCGGTAACGGGCAGGTTGATGTACAGCAACCGTTTCAGAACTAACGGTCTACAGGGCGAAATTGAAGCTTATCCTTCTATTTCAAAAGGTATTTATGCCTACGTAGGCGCAGGTTACTCGCAATCAGATATTTTCCCTAGGTTCAGGGCGGGCGTATCGCTTTATTATTCTTTACCTAAAAGCTTTGATGCGGAAACAGGTTTCAGATACCTGGATTTTAATCCGACTAAAACTTACATCTACGTATTGGCATTGGGAAAATACACAGGTAATTTCTATTTCAACTTAAAAACTTACCTATCACCAGATGTAGACGTTTTCTCCCACTCTTATACCTTCACCACGCGATATTATTTCTCTGACCGATATAACTTCATCGGGTTCCAAATTGGAGCAGGTATATCGCCCGATGACAGGGCTAGGAGTATTATGGGAACGGGCAACCTCAATACTTACAAAGTAGGCGTCAATTATTCTAGAGACTTATTTAGCAACTTCACCTTGGCTGCTACTGGCCTTTGGTTTTATGAAGAGTACCGCACTAAAGAATGGGGCAACCAAGTTGGTCTGGGAATTTCATTAATTAAGAGATTTTAGAATGAAGCGTGGAATTATCAGCACCATATTATTTTACTTAGTAATTGCCCTTCCTTTGTGGATGTTTGTGGTTTGGTTTTTTTGGCCAAAAACAAAACTGGTTATTGCCATTGTAGATAAAACGGTATTATTTAAAACTGGACAGGAACATGCCTCCCTTACTTGGGTACTGCGTAATAACAAGTACTCAAAAACCTCAAAAGACTTGTACAGGGTAGGCCGAGATTATTTTGGTTTCTTTCCCAACAAAAATAAAAAATACGACCTGAAAGGACTAGAGAGAGCTACTGATGAAGATTTAGAAAAACTAAGTCGCCACTCAGATATGGCCTACATTACCGACACTTACGGCATTTACTCCAAAGAGTGGTACCTAGCTAAAAACATTACCGAAAGGCAGCGTTTGCTTTACGGCGGCCTTTCGCCTCAGGATATGGCTTTCCTAAAAAAAATGAAGGAAAAGAAAAAGCTCATCATTACCGAATTTAACACCTTCGCTACGCCAACTTCAAATACCGTAGCCCGCGACTTTGAGCAAACTTTCAAGATCAAGTGGACGGGTTGGGTAGGCAAGTATTTTGACTCCTTTGATACTGTACGCAATAAAGAATTACCTAGATGGTTGGTAGAAAACTATAAAGCACAAAACAATGGTAAATGGCCTTTCAAAAGATCTGGAATTGCCTTTGTACATAAAAGTGATAAAATTGTAGTGCTAGAATATGTTAACCACTTAAATGGCGAGGTACCTTACATCTTGACCAGAAAAGAGGAACGTGAAAGATACAATATTCCAAAAGCCATGAAATACCCTTTCTGGTTTGATGTGATACAAACTTCCCGATCAAATAAAATCATTTCTTTTTACGATTTGAGGGTAAACGATGCTGGTGCCAAAATACTAGCGGAACACAACATTCCTTCGCAGTTTCCGGCCATTATAGAGCATTATAGAAACGATTATAAGTTTTACTATTTCTGCGGTGACTTTGCCGATAATCCTATTTCACAGGGTGGTTCTTATTTTAAAGGCATCAGTTTGTTCAGAAAGCTTTTTTACAATGATGATATCGCAGCCGAAAGGGTGAGTTTCTTTTGGGAGTTTTACCGTCCAATGATCAACAAAATACTTGATGATTATTACAAGGATATGAAAGCCGAGAAGGATTAGTTTCCTTTGAAGCTTACCACAAACCTCGTAGGTTTTAGGAACCTACGAGGTTTTTTTATCGCCTTGGTTTACAAGAGAATGATGGTAAATGAATGTTTTTACATCAATCAAAGCACCAGTGCTGTTTCTTCGTCATTCCCAACTTGATTGGGAATCGTAATGCGATAAACTTTTCATCAACCGCATAGTTTTTTATCACCATGTTCTTTAAGATTCCCGCATACACGGGAATGACGGCAAATGAGTACCGCATTACCAACTCGATTATCTCTTAAACCTTACAGGTTTTAGAAACCTGCAAGGTTTGAGTAGTGAACGTACCCAGACTTACGAAGTTTTTGAAACTTCGTAAGTCTTTCCTGCCCATCATAAAAAACATCACAAAAAAAACCTCGCAAGTTTTAACGCTCACGAGGTTCAGCTCTCATCATTTAACTACATGCTTTAAGCCTAGGGCTTAAATTTCTTATAAACACTATCAGGCAATAGCTTAAGTGTTTGTGTTACCTGGTTATTCTGCGATTTATATTGGTTAAACTCACCAATCAACTGATTTTTTCTGTTGTCATCCTGTATGGGTTGCAAGGCAAAATTATCACCCATATTAAATAAGGTCTGTCCGTTTAAAAAGTACTCGCCCGAAACATAATCGATCAGATCACTAACGGTTTGTTTAAGTGGATAACGGTGTACATTTCTAAACTGTTTTACGGTATCCAATCCAGTACCTACCCAAGTCACCACGTCGGGGGTTTTCACTTTGTAATTAGCTTGCAAAAACTTCATCAGCGACGGTGCAATATCCAAATGACTTGATACAGCCCTAATGCTGGCACTTCGTTTAAGCATTGGCGAGTAAATGATTAAAGGTACATGGTAACGATCAATCTTGGTCGACATTGGGATCTCTGGCAACCTGTGGTCGCCCGTAATGATAAAAATGGTATTTTGATAAGCAGGAAGCTTGGCAAACTCCTGAAAGAAATATTTCAATGCTTCATCACTATACATGATGGTAGCGTATTGGTCTTTGTAGTTTCTGTGCTCTGTTTTTTGCCCCTCGTCAAAGCCCAATTTGTTCATTTGGCTTTCCATTAAACCATAATAGCGATCCATTTCTGGCACTTTATACGGCGTATGCATGGAAATGGTTTGTATATAGCTTACAAAAGGCTGGCTTCCTGGCAGCTTGGTGTAAAAGCCAATGGCTTTCTTCATTAGGTCCAAATCAGGGTAACCCCAATAAGAATTGTGTGCTGCAGGAAATTCGCTAAAGTTTGCTTTGGAAATCAACTCATCAACACCCTGCGATCTGATGAAAAGTCCTTCATTATCAAAAGACACATCAGTGCTCATTAAAAACGAAGAATGGTAGCCATTATGTTTCAGTAAGCCCAATGTGGTAAAGGCTTTTGGCATACGACCGCCCAGTTCATTATAGCCTTTCTCAAAAAATGGTAGAGAACCTAAAATAGAAGGTAGCGAAGCAAAAGTACGTCCCTGTGCAGCCAAAAAGTTTTCAAAATACAAACTTTTGCCTCTTAACTGATCCAAAAACGGGGTAAAGCTTCCTAAATATGAATTAGGTCCACTAAAGGCCCTACCCAAGCCTTCTACCTGAATAAAAACAATATTAGGTCTTCTGGCACCATCCACATTAAAAAAGTTGCCCAGCACATCTACACTATTCTCTTCTCTCAAAAAAGGATAAGCACTGTTCACATACTTCATTTGTGGCCCACTGGTATTATCCCCATCGGCACCATCTTCAAAGTAATTCGCGGCATAGATATCTACATTGGGCTCGTTATCAAAAAAATAGGCATAACTATTTTCGAAGAAAAACGCTTCTTTGTTAATGGCCACATTATAATCATAATCCTTCTTAAAACCTTCCTGAGAAGGCAATGAAGAAACATTAAAATAAAGTAGCGCCAACGACACCACCAATACCCCTATGGAAATACGGTAGTTGAAAGATTTGATTCTAGCTGCTATTTTAAGGGCAAACCATAAAAACACAAATGGCAATATAAAAATAACAATACTCAAAAAATCAATGCTTAAACCTGCCGATACCGTTTGCTTAATATCGGCATATGAATAACCATAAAAATCAGATCCAAGTGGTACTAAAGCCGTAAAAAAGTATTTGAGCAGCAGTAAGTAAACAAGAATATAAATGCTAAAAATGACACCAGCAGCAATGTAAATCTGCTTTTTCACTTTCAATGAAAAGAAGAAAAGCAAAAAAGGCAAATAAAGTACTGGCAAACATTTGAGCACAAAAATCACATCAAAAAATAATGACTTTAAAGCCAACAGGAAAAGTCCCGAAGGAATGTCGCCTTTGATAATAATGTACGTATACTCCAGTAGCTTGATAAAAAACACCGTTGCCAACAGCGCCAACGCATATTTAAGAAATAGTATGGCGCTATTTTTAAATCTGTCTAAAACTGGATATTCTGGTGCTTCAAAAAAAGTATTTTCCATATCTATCTAAATAGTCGTTGTTTGTTGACGTACTTCGTCGCTCGGTGTCTCTTGCTTAAAGCCTTTACGAGTCATGGTTCCCCAATTATTTTTGCCTATAAACTTATGTATATTCCCCTTGATAGACCAATACACCGTTAAGGGGTGGTATAAAATAGGTTCTAAAAAAGCAGCCAATAATAGCTTTACCAAATCGCCTCCTTTGGTATATTGTTGGTACGACATCTCTTCGAATAAAATGGCCACGGTAGAGAGTGCCAGCGAAAAGAAATACACCATCGAAATCAAGATCAGCGAAAACTCCCAATTAATGTTCCCCATTAAAGCCAGTAGTATAAAAATACTAACTCCCAAAAACTCGATAATAGGTGCCAACCATTCAAAGAAAAACCAATAAGGGTAGCTTAACATGCCTAAAATACCATATCTGGGATTAAAGAAAAGATCTTTATGCATCCACAATGTTTCTATGGTACCTCTGGTCCAACGGTTACGCTGACGGCCTAAAATCTGCAAGTCGCCAGGGGCTTCTGTCCAGCATAAAGGATCAGGAATGTAAACTACCTTAAACCTTCTATCCTGCTCGTACATGTAACGTCGCATCCTTACCACCAGCTCCATATCCTCTCCTACAGTGCTATCGTCATAACCACCAACCTTAATCACAATATTTTTATCAAATAGGCCCATTGCACCCGAAATGATTAACAAACCATTCAATCGGCTCCATGCCATACGTCCCATCAAAAAGGCTCTGATATACTCCAATACCTGAAAACGCGGCCATAAATTTTTGGGCATGTTCACTTCCACCAATTTGCCATCCTCTACCCTACATGAATTGGCAATACGCACCACTCCGCCTGTAGCAATCACCTGATATTTTTCTTCCAAATAAGGTTTAGCAAGTTTCAACAAGGCATCTTCCTGTACAATACAATCCACATCAATGCACAAAATCAAATCCTTTGCCGCCACGTTAATCCCCGCATTAAGGGCATCAGATTTACCGCCATTCACTTTATCAACTACAGTTAGCTTCGAAAAAGAAGGCAATTTGGATTTATAAACTCCTCGGATCTCTTTGCATTGAATTTGATAGTTCACCGCAAAATCAACCTTTTCCAACTGATAGTAATCAAACATCCGTTGGAAGGAGTTGTCCTTACTCCCATCATTAATAATAATCACCTCATAATTACCATAATGTAGCGAAAGCAGCGATCGAATATTTTCGATAATCGTAGCTTCTTCATTGTACGCTGGGGCTAAAATCGATACCGAAGGAGCCAAAGGAGATACCAATATCTCACGGTAGTTCACATAGCTATTCTTTTTCATATAGCCATTCATTTCAACCGCCGAAAGCAAAGTGAGTACCACATACGACCCCATTACAAACATGGCGTAATAGAATATCCCATTATTAAAGAAAGTCTCAAAAGTGGCTAAAAACTCTTTCATTAGTGCTTAATACGGTGGTCTAAAACGTGTTTAATTAAGGCTTGGTTCTCTAAGGTAGTTTGCTTATATATTTCTCTAAGCTTTGCTTCGCCATAGTTTGGATTTCTTTTAATGGCATAAAGCGCCTCCATTTTTATTTTAGGATCACTAGAGTAAATTCTCGACGACAGGAAATCATTATAGTTGCCCGATGAGATTTTACCTAGGGAGTTTAAGATGTCCAGTTTGATATCTTCAGGCTGGTCAAAATACACTTCAAACATGTGTTTTTCGGCATCTGCCAACTCTAATTTACCAATAATTTCTACCGATTTTTTCACCACTTTTGGATTATGGTGTTTCAAAAGTCGTTGTACTTCTTCTGCGGCATCAAACTGCATAAAATGGTCAATCAACTTTAAACAAAGCATCACTACCGTATCATTGGATGAACGAAGCCAATGTGAGAAAGACGGAATGGTTAATTTCTTGTTTTTGGTAATGATTTCGAACAATACTACTTGGTGCCAATCTAAAATGCGTTCCTGCGCCCTATCTAAAAAGCGGAAGGGATATTGTTCGGATAGTTTGATATAGGCGGCTTGTGCCTCCATACGTAAAAGGCCATTCTCGTCATCGGTGTATTTGATAATCTCTCCCGCCATCTCTGTGATACGCATTTCGTTCGCCTCACGAATCCCCTCTATCTTTACTTCCCAATTTTTATTATTGATCTTCTTTTTCGACTTCTTATCCAAATTTAATCGACGATATAAAATGGAAAGCACTTCCTGTATCTTACCTGTAAAGTTCTTATGATAGGTAAGAATTTCGATCGTTAAAACTTGATTAACAACGGGGTTACGCAACGGAAGCTTGCTCATTTTAGGATAAAAGTGATTGACAATATCTTCCGTACTGTCGCTCTCATCAAAAATCACCAAATTGGCCAGCATGTTATCAATATATTCCTTCCATTTGGCCTCATCCCTTTTTCTTTTGATTTGCTGAGCACGTCTGAAACTGATATAGAGATAAAGTTCCAATACCGCGATCACACAAAAAAGGATAATCAGGAGAGAAATCCTAATGTTGGAAGGGAAATAAAATAAGCGATCAGTATAGGTTTCCCTGATGTAGTTAAAGATCGTTTGGAAAAAGTTCATGTTTTAGGCCAATCGTTTATTAAAAAACGTTCTGCTTGATATATCTTTTGATCCTCACCGAAAGTTCGTTAAGGTTAAAGGGTTTGTAAATGAAATCATCGGCCCCCAAATGGAAACCTTCCAATACTACATTTTCCAAACCTACCGCAGAAATCAATAATACTGGAGTACTTTTCTTGATCGGATCGTTTTTGATATAGCTCAAAATCTCCATACCGCCCACAAAAGGCATCATGATATCCGTAAGAATCAAGTCGTAGGTATTGCTTTTTACCTTCTCCATGGCTTGTCTGCCATCAGCAGCCACATCAACCTGATAGCCATCTTTCTTTAGCTTAAATTCTAAAGCCTTAAGCATCAAAACCTCATCTTCAGCAATTAATATTTTCGACATCTTACTCCTATTATATTGAATGACATTACAATTTTCCTACCACTTACAAGAATAAAGCCCAAAAGCACAATTAAGGTGGTTATAAAGTACAAATATAACCCTAAACAACCTTTTTAGGAGTATCAAATTCCCCACAATGTGGAAAAGGGACATTAAAGAACCGTATCTAATTTATAAACCTGTCCTTTTCCGCCTACCAGTATCACTAATCCATCGGCTGCTTTCACTGCGTTGCAACTTAAGCTCGAAATATTTTGCCAGTGTTTACCGCCATCAGTTGAAATATCAGTCCCCGAAGTACCCGTGGCCACCAAAAAGTCTTTGGTTACAAAGGTTACTCCCGAGCGATAACCACTTACGGGCTGGGCGGGTTTCTTCCATTTTTTACCGCCGTTACTGGTCAGTAGTACGTTATTTTGGTTATCCTTATCGTTCAGGTAATTTCCTCCCACGGCCACACCATTTTTTTCATCAAAAAAATCAATGGAAAATACGCCAGTACTGCTTTCTCCTTGTATAATGGGACATTTAAAAACTTTCCAACTTTTACCATAATTGGTAGAATGATAGATGTTGGAAACTACACCACCCGTAGCAATCCAGACCTTTCCGTTTCCAGCGGCTTTGATGGAGGTTCCACTGGCAGCAAAACCTGCCTCTCCTACCTGCATAGGCTGCTTAAGTTGTTCAGAAATATTTTTCCAGGTTAAGCCGCCATCATCAGTGCGCAAGAGTTGCATTTTATGATTGATCGGATCGCCAAATACGATGCCGTTTTGAGCATCCCAAAAATCCATACCATTAAAAAATGCGGCACTATCTGTATTCTTATAATTTTCTCGCCAAGTTTTACCACCGTCAATGGTAGACAAAATATAGGCTGGCGAACCTGCATTCACTACAATGGCCTTTTGTTGATCAAAAGCTTGGATATCCCTAAAGTCAAGTTTCTCATAGCCTTTGGGCTGCATCCATTTCCAAGTTTTGCCACCATCTATTGATTTTCCGATGGTTCCCTTGGTACCACTTACCCAAATCACCTGCTTATTGACCACTGCCAAACCACGCATGCTAATTTTAGCATCGGTAACTAAGGGTTTAAGCTGATAATTTTGACCAACGGCCAAAAAAGGCAAAGCCAAGAATAATAAAATATTGAAGAGCTTATACATTACTTTATTTTATCCTTTTCCAAACTTCGGTTCTACCGATTAACGATACCCCGATATAGCCTCTAATGCTTAATTGATTAGGTTCTTTTAAAGTAAGTTTACAGCTATAGGTTTTGCCCGATTTAGGATCGTAAATAGTTCCATCTTGCCATTTACCGCCATCAAATTCGAAGTTTTTTAAAATCTCCAAGCCCAAAACAGGTTTGTTGCGTAAACTCTCGTTAGGATTTTTATCGTCGGTTTTTGGTTTTCCGTTATCATCATTAGGTTCTTTGATCCAAACCAATTTACCAAAAAATTTCTCCCCACGTTTGTAGATTTCTATTTGACCTTCACCCGATGGATTAACCCATTTTCCAAGTATATCGTCTTTCTTTTGTGCAAATAATTGTAGCGAAAACGCTATGAACGCGATCAATAATGAAGTTTTCCTTAACATAATCTTGATATTTAATCTTTATAAAGTTAAGGATTAAGCGCCACAAAAGTTTTAAGAAATTAAAAATTAGGAGGTAATATATTCTAAAGGGTTGTATTTAACTAAGCCTATCGCTGGTTCAAATTTTGATGAAATTAGGGCATTATCTGATACTCAAAAAGGCAATAATTCCAGCGTGAGTCTCTAATAACTGCTCTTCTGCCTGGTATACGGCAAAATCGGCATCATCATCCAAAGGAGTGGCAATGTGCCCTTTTGAAAGTAGCAATGCTATAATTTGGTTTTTCATCAGGGTGGGTTCAAAATCACCGCAAACCCGTAAAATATGGTCACAATCTTCAAGGTCAAAACTAGCGTCAATACCCCATTGCAACGTTTTGATCTCGTTTACAATTTGCAGAGCAACGGTATTATTGTCTATGTTCGTTTTAAATACCTCAACCATATCATGCAATGATGAGTAAGCACCTATAAGGCTTACTTATTCCTAAAAAGCGTATATAAAGATACTAAATGACTAAATAAAATTACGGGCACTATAAAAGTTGGCAACCAACTAAATGGAAAATATAATAAAGCAATATTTGGCTGATCAAAGGCAAACTGTTGAAACGGTGAAGGAGCCGAAAAAAGTGCATTAACGACAATATTAAGTAACAATATTAAACTAAGAAAATTCCAAACGATTAAAATTTTACGATTTAAAGAACGGCTACGAAAAGCACAATAGGCAACAATAGGAGCACTTACTCCTGCCAAGATATCCAAATTACGTCCTTCAAAAGTCATCAATTTCGGAATAGTGCCACACAGATACAACCAAAACAATACCAGTTCAACTGGAATACGTATAACACTCAAATAGGTAAGTTGTTTCAAAGAAAAATCACTGATAAGCTTACGGCCCAACGGATTAACAAATACAAAAGCGATAAACAAAATAGCTGGGAGTATCCCGAACAGTATTATTTTTGGCGGAAGAAAATCCTTATCAGTACTATAAAGGCCATTAAATGCCAATAAGCCCTGCGTAAGCAACCAAAATACGAGCCCTAAAATTATCCTATATTTTGTGGCTGCCGAATGAATAGCCGTGTTCAAAATTTGAATAAAATACAATAGGGTAATTAACGTAGTAACTACAAATATAAAACTGACGTAAAATGGGATTTGTTCGATCATTTATTAGAATCAAGATAATGCAACACTTGGAAGCACTGTTCCAAATGTTGCAATTATTACTCCCTAGGCCTTTTCAGGAAGTGAATCCATGTCCAAATAGGAAACCTCCCAAATATGTCCGTCAGGATCTTCAAAACTGCGACCATACATCCAGCCGTGGTCTTGCGTAGGTATTGACGAAGCACCGCCAGCAGCAATGGCCGAACCAACTATTTCATCCACTTCTTCCCTGCTTTCAGCAGAAATACAGATCAATACCTCGGTACTTTCCTTTGCATTAGCAATAGGCTTATTGGTAAACTTCTTAAAAAAATCTTCCCGCAGCAGCATCACCAAAATATCATCACCTATAATAATGCTGGTCGCATTCTCGTCAGTGAATTGTTGATTAAAGTTGAAACCCACTTTGGTGTAAAAATCAATGGATCTGTTTAGATCTTTCACGGGGATATTCAAAAACATTTTTCTAGCCATTTTCTTTAGTTTTAGTGGTGATCGATCGTAAGGATATTTTTATGATTGAGCGGCTTTTCCGTCCTGTGCTTCGTTATAGCTAATCATCCATTGAATTTGGAACTTATCCGTCAGCATGCCATAGTAATCGCCCCAAAACATATCAGCCATAGGCATTTGTACCGTACCGCCTGCACTAAGGGCAGCAAAAATTCTATCGGCATCTGCACGGCTATCTACACTTACACAAAGTGAAACGTTAGTTCCAGCAGTTACCTGCGGCATGGTAGATGGCACATCAGTTCCCATCAACATGCTTTTACCAATAGGTAGAGAAATATGCATGATTCCATTAGCTTCATCTTCAGGAATGCCTTGGTCCATACAACCTTCTTGATCATCTGCCTGAGGAGGTGCTTGGTTAAAGCGCATTAAGAAAGGAAAATCTCCGCCAAAAACGGTTTTGTAAAAATTGAAAACCTCTTCGGTATTACCGTTAAAGTTTAAATAAGGGTTAATAATCATCGTTTTATTGTTTTAATTTGAGATATTGTTTAATACAAATTTAATCGCTCTTTTTAGTTTTCCACGTTGCCGAACAGGTCAACTTTGAGGGCATTTAAGACATCTTTTTTAAAAGGATATTTGTTGAAGTTGTCGGGTATGCCGCTGAGTATGATAAATAACAAAATAGATAATCTCCAATCTGGTCATGTATCCCCATACGGGTACTTCAAAAGCTAAACAGGTAGGACTTAAATCTAGGTCTTTCACCAACTTTACAAGGGTTTCGCCAATATTTTTCAACTGTGCTAACAAGGCCTTTTGGTCATAAATCTCATCTGCAGGTTCAATAAAACCTGGTGAAGTCATCTTTAGATCGAAATTGAGGAATACTTCTTTGATGCTGGCGACTTGCCTATCGGGAGCTCCTTCTGTTGCTCTGGTTTCCCCTAACAATACGTCATCAATTCCTGTTCCTGCCAAGGCTAAATGTTGCGCCACTTGGGCAGGTGTCCAACCGCCTTTTGCGGGCCTTTGGTTAAAGGTACTTTCATTAAAGCGTTTTATTGCCTTATCCAGTTCCGAAAAAGTACTTTCTAAAGTACTTACAAGGGTTGTCTTACTTTCCATAGCTTACATATATTTCATAGCATCGTAACCTAACAACCTGCGCCACAATGCAATTTGACCAATGCAGTTTGCTTCACGATAGGTATTAAAGCTCACCATTTCAAACAAGGGAAAGCTCATTTGTTCCACTGGGAAATCAATCACCTTATCCAATTCCTCTTCACTGACATTCAAAAGCTTTTCCCTTAATATAGGCGATATACGATCCCACTCTTCTTTATAGGTTTTTAGCGAAGGATATTTTTCTCCTTCCTTAATTCCCTGATGATGCTTAAACAGCTCATTGGCACTTTGCTGTAACGATAGCCCCATTAAATTGGCCAGTTCAAAACGCTCTTGCAGCAAACTTCCAGCAATCCACGCAATATGATTAGCCTTGGTATCTAAACGCTTTAGGGCATCTTCATCCTTAATACCTTCCAATACATTATGATAATAGGTGGTATGCATATCATACAATACCAAAAACCCGTACATTCTGTTACTAATTGGTTTAATGTTCATAGCTTTAAATTTTATAACACTAAGTTACAGTGGTTTTGCCCAATCCTAGCTTGCCATTGTCGTCAAAGTTCGGGGGCATTCGCGACATTTTTAGTAATTTAGGTTTACCAAAGTATAGACATGAAAAAAATAGGATTGCTCTTAAGCAGAGATTATAAGCTGTTGAGCGTAGCGGCAGTATTAGAAGTATTTGAAACCGTCAATAAATTTTCTGCCGCCAGTGAACAAGCAGTTCCTTTTGACATTTACCTCCTTGCCAGCGAAGAAACCATTGCGCAAACCAAAGAGGCTTTGGGTTATCAGTTAACAGACTTAAAGGATGCTCCTTTGATGCAGATTATCCTAATCCCAGCCTTTACTTCCGATAATATGCAGGCCTCACTGATGGCCAACCAAAAATGTATTCCCTACCTGATTGCTCAATATCAGAAAGGGGCTTGCTTGGGTAGCTTTTGTACAGGTGCTTTTCTATTGGGAGCCAGTGGTCTTTTAAATGGTAAAATTGCGACCACCCATGTAGATGCCAGCGATGGTTTTTCCAATGCTTTCCCCGATGTAAAACTTAAGGCTGATAAGACGGTTACACAGGATGGTCGTTTATATACCAGTGGTGGTGCCACTTCTTCATTCCATTTATTGCTCCACTTGATCCATGAATATTGCGGCAGGGAAATGGCCATTCGTATAGCTAAAGTGTTTGCCATTGATATGGATAGAGAAAATCAACTGTATTTTAGCACTTTTCAGCCTTCCAAAGATCATACAGATGAGTTAGTAGCCACAGCACAGCGAAAGATTGAACAAAACTACCACGATGCGGCTACCATTGAAGAGCTGATTAAAGACATTCCCACCAGTCGCAGAAATATTGTTCGTCGTTTTAAACTCATTACGGGTATTACACCTATTGAGTACTTACAGCAAACCAGAATTGAGGCTGCTAAGCAACTGTTGGAAAAAACCAGTCAGCAAATGAACGAAATCATCTATAGCTCTGGTTATAATGATGCTAAAGCATTTAGGAAAGTATTTAAGAAAAGTGTTGGCATGACGCCTACGCAGTATAGAGAGAAATTTCAAGTGAGGTAATTTGTCATTCAGAGCGTACCTGCACCGACTATTCGGGAAGGAATCTCATTAATAATGGACATCCAATGGGCTAAGCATCTTGCTAGATCTCTCTCCCGAAAGTTCGGGATCGAGATGACGTGGGATACAAAGCCATTGCTAGGAACTTTGTTTCTTTGTCATTCAGAGCATACCTGTACCGACTATTCAGTAGCGAATAATCTCAAATGATTATGCTTTAGAATCTACTACACCACACTAAAAACCAACAATCAAACAATTCAACAATCAAATCACTCCTTCACCTTCCTTTTCTTTTCAGCTTCCCAGTACTCCTTGTTCAATTCAATATAGTGCGTAGGGCTATCAATATACTTTGCATTACGGTCAACCCCGCTATCAATTAAATTCTTTAAAGTATCGGGAATAAACCTAAACACCTTATCGTAATACGCTTGTTTGCTCATGGGCTTAGCGTAGTATAATTCCTCTGCTTTAAGTTCACGAGCTTTCAATTGTGTCTTCAATAATAATTTCTCCAAATAGGTACCCCGTAGCCAAACCATTAAATTTCCATCATTGGCAATGCCCACTACAAAATGTAAACCCTGCTTTTCTTCACCGCCAAGGTTGGTAGACATGACCAGCAACTGGTTCTTTTCTTTAGCTTCCTTAAAGGTATCTTTAATTAACTGTTGCGGTAACTCCAGGGTGTCCCTATAAAACTTCTTATCTCTATACGAAACATACTGCAACACCAACTGCTTAGGAAAACGCAAGGGATCCGATACCCGAGGAGAGAAATATTCATTTCCCCAATGGCTATTGAAATCATTCACTTCTTCCCTCGTATAAGAAAAACCTTCTCCATATTCATCACCCACTGGATATAGGAAATAAATGTCTCGGATGTAGATGGGAAAGGTATAAGGGGCATTTACACTGGCAAAAAAATAGTGTCTGTCCCAAGGTTTAAATTGCCATATTTTCCAAATGCTAGCCAATACCAACACCGAGGCAATACCGATATAAATTTTGTTAACGAGATTAAACTTCATAAAACAGTATTAATGTTGAAAGGCCTTACCCAATTGCGCTGCGTACCAAAATAAGCCCATAAAAATCAAGAAAATCACCAAAGCAATACCGAAGATCCATTTGCCTGCTCTATAAGCTTTGCCATGATAGCTGAAAGCATACAGGCCTACCAATATCACAAAAGCAAAGCTGGTTAGCACAATGGCTTCAATCTGTTCATTTTCTGAATTGGGTGTGATGTTCAAGAAAATCAGTAACAGCAGTAAGTTAACGCCAATCATAATGACCGACAAACTACTGTTCTTTTGTTTAAGCTCCTCTTTTTCCATAAAACGCTCCCTGTGATGATGTTAAAATAAAAACATTAACCATACAAATATAAAATTGCTTTGTTCGCTTTAAAGAGATTATTTTAGCAACTATAATTGATCATCTATGAAAAAACAGCTTATTTTTTGCTATTGCCTACTTACTGCGTTGCCTCTATTTGCGCAAAAATCGGAAGTTAAAACGCTATCATTCGACAGTGCCGCATTTGCAGCAATAAGGAAACAGCTTAACTCACTTGACTCAAAGCCGTTTGAAAAACTAACCTACAATACCACGGGAACGGTACTGCCTTATCGGCTATTAGCTCCCAAGGAAATCAAGAGTGGCACAAAATACCCGTTGATCATTGCTTTACACAATTCATCAAGATTGGGTACTGACAATGAAAACCAATTGGAACCACTCACCAGAACTTGGCTAACTGCAGAAATGAGGGCAAAATTTCCTGCTTTTGTATTGGCTCCCCAATTTGAAACCCGTCCAACGCAATATGCCTTCAACGAAACCTACCAAGTAATGACGGCTACACCTCAAAAAAACTTGCAAGCCCTACTTCAATTGATTGTAGAAATGTCCAATAATCCCCAAGTAGACCCCAAAAGGATTTATTTGATTGGCTACTCTATGGGTGGATCAACCGTGCAACATTTATTGAGCCAAAAACCAACATTATTTGCGGCTGCGATTGCTGTAGCAGGAGTACCCGATTTTTCTAATTTAGCCAACATTAAAACCAAGCCTATTTGGTTGATACATGGCAAGCAAGATGACGAAAATCCTTTTTCGGGTAGCCAGAAGCTTTTTGAACAATTAAAGGGAAATGCCAAAGCCCGTTTTACCATTTACGAAAACTTAAACCATAATACCATTACCTATCCCTTGTTGACTACAGACGAACTGGCCAAATGGCTATTCAAATGGAAACTTACTACTAGTAACTAACCACTAGTCACTAACCACTAAAAATATGAAAAACCCAGTTATCTATTTCGAAATCCCAGTAAAGGACCTAGACAGAGCCATTGGCTTTTATCAAAATGTATTTGGCTACAGCTTCGAGAAAACAGTCATTGATCATTACGAAATGGCCTTATTCCCTTTTTCTGAAACACAGGAAGGTATTTCTGGAGCATTGGTAAAAGGAGATGTTTATCAGCCCACTATTCAAGGAGTCATTATTTATTTTCACAGCAACGACATTGAGCAAACTGTCGCCAATGCAATTGCCAATGGTGGTGAGCTTTTATATCCTAAAACCTCCAATGGCGATTTGGGATTTGTAGCAGAGTTTAAAGATAGTGAAGGCAATAGAATTGCCCTCAACCAACCTGCATAAAATATTTTAACATGAGTTTCGATTAAGAAAATATTCTCTACACATTACAGTCATACTTTGAGAATTAGAATATCATTTCACAAAATCTTATTACTGCTGAGTTTTCTATGTGTCTACGTGGTTCATTTAGAAAACATAAACAACTAAAAATATGACCACATAGACACATAGGGGTACATTCTGAATAGGCCAAGGCCGATTTAGGTAGTACAAAGAGTCCTTGCTAAAGCTTGAGATTATTTAAAATCACAAAACGCTTACCCAGAACTCAGGTTATTTTAAGGTTTCTTTAACCTCACCACATTCCAACATGCTTTCGCCGTAATATGGATTTTTGATTTCTTTTTGGTTGCTCAACCAAGAAGCGCCTTTGTCGTTTAAAGCCATAGGGCAATATTCTACATACACTTCGCCCGATTGTAAGCCTACCGCTTTTACTTTCGCCAGCATTTCATTGCTCAAATCAGAGAATAGGGTCCTTTGTGCTTCAATGTTAGCCGCAGCGGTAATTTTTGCCGCTAAGCTGGCCAATTTGCCACCATTGTTAATGGCTTTTGCGCCAAGCTCAATCCCCATTCCAGCTTCTTTGGCTCCTGCCATATCCGAATTCACTAAAGCTTTGCTCAACAATAAATATTGCTGATAAACCAAGTTCAACTGCTCGTCTTTTAAACTCACTTCATTATGGTTAGGCTTCGCAGCACTTTCCTGCTTAACCTCCTGTTGAACGCCATGTTGATGTTGGTGTTCCTCTTTCTTCTCCGCAGCCGTATTACATGCTGCTAATAACATCACCGCTGCTGTTAAACCTATTATTACTTTCATATTTTTAATCATTTTTTCTCTTGTTATTAATTTCCCGTAGTCAAGCTTTTTACATGCCTACTTTCTCCAGCCCAAGCAATATATCTACGTTCTACTTAAATCGGCCTTGGCCTGTTCGGAAAGCAGTAATAAGCCTTACTACTAACTTTAACAGAACAGGGCGCAGCCATGGCTCTTTTGTCTACTTTTTCAGCTATAGGAAAAAGTAGAACCCGCGGTAGCGATAATAAATACAGCTTTCCAGCGCCAAACGCAGTCGGTGGTTTTTAGTCCTTTTTTCCATAAAAAAGGACTAGGCCACGCCAGCTATTGAGGCGAATACTATCCCAAAGGATGTTTCCCCCTTTTCAACACATACTCACTATACAACAAATATGCACCAGTCACTACCACCTCTTCACCAGCATTAAGCCCCGAAGCAATCACCACGTTATTTTCATTAGCGGCCCCTGTAGTTACGGCTTTAGGTTCAAAGCTGTCCTTACCTGTTTTGATCCATACGTGTTCGCCTTTTCCATCCCTAATCACGGCATCAATAGGCAAAGTCAGTCCCTTGCTCGAACTTTCTCCATCCAACAATACTTTAACTTGTAAACCAGGTTGCCATTGTCCCTTTACATTGGGAATACTCCCCCTCATTTGAGTGAGCTGCGTTCCAGCCTGTAAGGAAGGATTAATAAAATCAACGGTCATCCATTGCGCCTGATCTTCCCAACCGTTCACAATCACTTTAAGTTTCTGACCGCTTTTAACCAACTTTGCTTCATTCGGATAAAGATCAGCCTCTACCCATAATTGATGGTACCCCTCCAAACGCATCAAGGGACTACCTTCAGAAACGTATTGTCCTTGGGTAACACTTAGCTCGGCCACCACACCGCTTTGCGTAGCGTAAACCGTTACATAAGGGCTTTTCTGTTTGGTTTTACCCAAACTCTGCACCTGTGCTTCCGTTTGTCCGTACAACAATAGCTTTTGCTTTGCCGAGGCGACCAATTGTTGTTCCAATTTATCGCCAGCAAACTGTTGCTGCTGTGCCAAAGCCATTAAATATTCTTGTTGTAAAGTAGCCAACTGTTCAGAGTAAAGCTTAAACAAAGCCTGTCCTTTGGCAATGGCTACGCCTGTTTCCCTTACATAAAGTTGCTCTATCCTTCCTGCAATGCGGGCCGAAATATAATTGCTTTGTTGTGGATCAACCACTAATT
>NZ_JAELTX010000646.1 GCF_016429065.1 Pedobacter sp. ASV17 | reverse complement strand
CTCTCGGTGCTGGCTTCTCCGGCACCGAGCGCCCTCGGAACGACAACTGCCCTGTGGCAGCCCCAGGAAGACCAGAAGGTGTACAATCTCGAAGTTGTATACGGCAGTACTATCATAAGCGGTTTGTTCACGACCTGGAACACGGATGTAGACGAACCATGGATCTTCCCTGAGTCTACATACACCGTATCATACCTCACACCGCAGACGTCGCAGACAACGCAGACATCGCAGACAACGCAGACATCGCAGACATCGCAGACATCGCAGACAACTCTTTCTCCGTCTCTGTCGCCCGATGCAACTTCCCCGACAGGCTTCAATCCGTCGAGCACCGACTTGCCTTCGTCCACTACCACGACGCTGTCTCTTATACACATCTGACGCTGCCGACGACTGAGCCGGTG
>NZ_JAELTX010000645.1 GCF_016429065.1 Pedobacter sp. ASV17 | reverse complement strand
CCGGTTCCCTGCTAGTCTACAGTATGATGCAGGAGTTACAACTGCCAACGCGGGCAGCTCATCAGGGGCTGTTCAGTCATCGTTCAATAATATAGACGCCGAAGTGGCATTTGATCCGAGCCAAATGCTCCAAGAGCTAGTGCGACCAGATGGTAAGTTGGAGCGGTAATGCGGTGCAGTCGGTGTAACATTCAAAGGCTAATGTTGTTGCAGCTGGTTTTCATTTCCAGCCGGATTTATTTAAAGACTATACGCGCGCAATGCCGCAGAATCATGACTTTTCTTTCTTCTCAAATATCAGCGAAACACCAGAGTCAAATCCACGACTAGAGGAGTGGATGTCGAAAATGGGAGTGTGGAGTTAGGTTGTAAAGAATCGAACGTGTAAGCATTGGTTACGTTCGGTGG
>NZ_JAELTX010000644.1 GCF_016429065.1 Pedobacter sp. ASV17 | reverse complement strand
GTTCAACGTCGCAAGTGTGGCAAGCGACATTCCCAAAAAGAGCAACGAAAACGATTTTATCAGCTGAAATTGCTGTACCGTCGCCTGATGTCTGTTGAGGATCTGCGATATGCCCCAAGGTAGCGAAGCGGTAGCAACAGAAAACAAGGCAAAAAGGGGCGGCAAAAACTGGGATCGATGTCAGCGCATTTCTATTTTCACAGACAGCTTAGGTACGGATGCGTACTGTAGAGGAGAGATTATTGAAGAGAAATAGCGGTACAACTGAGAGAGCCTGGCATGCAGCGACGACAGCAATGGGGAGAAACAAGTCCCTTTCAACAGCCTGCGATCCATCCGGGCTAGCGGTTTTGGTTTTTGAGTTTTTAGACAGATCCTGTGTTCGCTGACCACTCTTAACCCATAAAA
>NZ_JAELTX010000643.1 GCF_016429065.1 Pedobacter sp. ASV17 | reverse complement strand
AGCAAAAGCTTGGATGCAGCCATGACGGCTGCGGCCTGTACATCCGGTGCCTTGGAACCGCTCTTCACAGCCTTGACGTAGACCTTGAGAAGTGCGGGCGTGGACGAGAACAAGTGCGCGCCGTGCACATTCAGGATATCGGTAAGAATGTGCAGCGCAGTCACCTGCAGAGCAGCGTGTCCCTTGCTAAAGAAGTGAATAAACAGCCCCAGGTTCTCCTCAGCCAGCGAACGGTCTTGGAGAGCGCAGAGACCGAGACAGACCAAACCTCGTTCACGGACCGGTGCCTCGTGGCTTCGCACCGCCGGAACAACCAAGTTGTTAAGCATGGAGACCAGGTCGGCATTGTCCTTCAAGTTGCCCGCCACATGGCTGAGCATGCATTGCACAATATGAAGACACTTCATG
>NZ_JAELTX010000642.1 GCF_016429065.1 Pedobacter sp. ASV17 | reverse complement strand
ATATAATGCGGCAAATGAGTTTATCGGCGCATATGCTGCGGTTCGTATGACAACGCCATCGCAACACGCTCAAAGTCTAACTGCTGGCGGGTAAAACAGGCATTTTGGTCGCTGTTGTTGGACGTAACCGTCATCGCTCTTCTTCTGAGCCGCCCCTTCCAACTCGACCAGTATCGAATCTTGCTTTCCCTGGTAGACTTTTTGACGGTTGTTCTCTGTATATTTGCGCCGATTATGGTAAGCTTCCATTATACGGGCATCGTAGGCGTGGAATGCGGAAATTTTAAGTCGATTGAGGAATGCGACGCATACAACGACTGGCGGTTCCGCGCCCGCGACCCTTCGTTTGCGGCGGCCACGTTACAGTGGTTCGTTAGGTAAATTTTATTTTTTTCTGGATATTGATAT
>NZ_JAELTX010000641.1 GCF_016429065.1 Pedobacter sp. ASV17 | reverse complement strand
GATAAAAAAGGGACAGCGAACCAGCGAGTTTTCGGAGCTCACCCCCAAGACAAATCATTTATAACAAATCTGGGCTAATTTCATCCATCCCGAACCTGTCTCGAACAAACGTGTTTTTTATCCTCAATTTACGCCAGTACTGCCAGTGCATAGAGGTCGCCTACCAAGAACTCACCTTTGATTTTGTTGCGTCACTTTCCCTGCTTATTTGTATACAACTCTGCCATTCAGATTTTAAACCCTGCACTGAGAGCTCGTCATCTACAGCCTAAAGATCGGCACCTGGCTCGTCAATCTACACTCTCCACGTCACCCCAGCCTGCGCATCTTACTGCCCACTGGCTTCACACCCGGCACTACGTCACCACACATAACGGCCGCCATCTCCCCGCCTTGGCTTTTCAGCCCG
>NZ_JAELTX010000640.1 GCF_016429065.1 Pedobacter sp. ASV17 | reverse complement strand
CCCTGAAGCAGTCTCGGCAGACGGCGTTGACGGGTGGGAAGCCGCCGGAGAAGACATGGTGTTGCTAGCGAAAGAACCCTTACGTGGGCGCGGGAGAGGCTGCGAGGTGTCGTTGAGCCACGATGGCCGGCGAGTGGGCCGTGCTTGTTGAGCTGCAGCAGAGTTGTCGTAGCGGAGGTCGGCTTCGTCCTCAGAACTAGCCAGCGCCTCAGAGTCTGGAGTGGAAGTTCTCGCTGTGACCTTTTCAAGCAATGGGTTCTGACTACCGGGTCCGTATGATAGCTTTCCAGCCGAGTCAGACTTTGTGCTCATTGTAGACTGGGAGGCAACGAGATGTAATACCACGTAAAAGATCGCGGATCTCCTTTGTATATATTCAACTTGCGCCGGTTATATGATACTCGTTGAC
>NZ_JAELTX010000639.1 GCF_016429065.1 Pedobacter sp. ASV17 | reverse complement strand
GTCATATAATTACGCATCGAGCAGTGGTCACGAGTACAGTATCAAGGCATTCATTGGATCTGGAGGCAAGGGAATTGACGCTTATTGATATAACCGTACAATGTGGTGAGAATAAACCTGTGCTAAGCCTGGCGCCTCGCTGGCCCAGTGTCAGCAACAACATGCCCTTGTCGTAAGGCCTATAACAAGACAGTGAGGTCATCCAGTGGATTACGTATTAAACAAGCTAGATCAAAACTGGTTGTCAAGCCCATTATGGGATTAGACAGACCTTTCCTCGCTTCACGTCTGGCGACATTTGGCAAAATAGCTGTACTGCCCTCTGGCCCAATGCATTTTATGTCTAAATTTACATAAAAGAAAACACTGCTGTATATAAATGAAGTCTGTTTATTTTATTACAGTGTCA
>NZ_JAELTX010000638.1 GCF_016429065.1 Pedobacter sp. ASV17 | reverse complement strand
ATCTACTGGGGGCGGTTCCACTTGATCCCGACTAGCGGCACTTCGACCATCCTTCTAGAAACCCATCAGAAAATCGCCAGGTCGATCCCGCTTTTACAAGCCGACTCGGTCCCGAGGATTTTGTGGAATTTGGGTATGTACAAGGAGTGTAGGCGTGATACGTTTTGAAGAGGTTTGTTCAATAGCGCATAATGACCGCACCAGGTGGAAATTCACCGTCAGGGAGGAAACTATTTTGCTCGCCTGAGTTGGGTGAGAAGTACCATGGTTCGCGATACAAGTAACACCTACGAGTTTACATCCAGGCTCGCTGCCTGGCGGCGGATCGGATGTCCGATGGGTCTCAGTCGCCCGGCTGAGTGGCCTTTCCGCATCCCTTCCACTGTGGCTGCAGCTGATGCCCTTTTAG
>NZ_JAELTX010000637.1 GCF_016429065.1 Pedobacter sp. ASV17 | reverse complement strand
GAACGGGACCCGGTAAAAAAAGACATCGGGAAAGGAAAAGATATAAAAAGACCTGAAAGGATAAAGTCTTGGACGAAGAATAAAAGCTTACGGGTTAAATTTGAAGCCAGTTGATATACAACCATTCCATCTTCTGGATAAGTTATTTTGAAGAGGCCAAGCTCCGAATCGCGCGGGTTGACGGTTGCGTTCCACTGCAGCATAAACGATTCGCCGCTCACTATCGTGTTGTTCCATTGGTCGTTCAGAAACCGCAGGCCGTGTGCCTGCCCTCCTGAATCTTCAGTAGTTCGGTTAACGCCTGCCATCAGATGGAAACCGCTCCCATACGGGGAGGGAACCTGGCGTGACGTGGAAATCCGCGTAGACGACCTTTGCAGCAGCAGGTAATCGAAGCGACTCTTCCTTC
>NZ_JAELTX010000066.1 GCF_016429065.1 Pedobacter sp. ASV17 | reverse complement strand
ACCCAGAGCATGAGTAGAAAAGGCAATTGCTATGACAATGCCGTTGCCGAAAGCTTTTTTAAGACATTGAAAATAGAACTTGTTCATCATAAAAAATATTTAACTAGAAGAGAAGCAAGCGAATCCATTGCTGAGTATATAGAAAATTTTTATAACAGTGGACGGAGACATTCCGCTCTTGGAAATTTTACAATAGAAGAATTTCAAAATCAGTCGTGATACGTTATTACACTGTACCTACCAACTTATTAATCTTCATGAAATTAACCAATATCGATAGTTAATTTTTGATCTATCTGTTCTCAAATCGACATAAAATCTGATAATAGGTGGAACTAATGTCTTATAAGAATAATTGCAGGCATAGCGGCATCAATAAGCCCCTCTCCTCCCATGTGGCAAGGCACACCTTTGCCAAGATGGCCATCGATAAGATCAACAATCCAATGATTACGATGGAGCTTCTAGGACATACCTCCCTAGCCGTACATCAACAGTACCTAAGCGACCTTAGACAGGAAGAATTTTAGATGACGCTGCAGACGATATATTTTCAAAATCTAAAAGCTAAAGATATATTCTGTTCTTATGCAAGAAGAAGCTTCCTTAATTCTTTTAAAAGAGAATTATTCTACAATAAGGATTTCATAAATTTGGTATTTAAATTAAATCTTTATTTTTTACTTCAATTGCATTAAAAAATTGTTAAATTTCATGGAAAAACGCACAAATTATCTTTTAGCTATAGGCATTGACAATTATCATGGAGATTGGGATAAGCTCAATAATGCAGTAAGTGATACAAAAGCGATTGTAGAAGTATTGACTTCTAAATATTCTTTTGAATTGATACAAGAACCGCTTTACAATGAAGAGGCGACTAAAGAAAATATACTGTTAGCATTTACAAATGCCATAGGAATGCTCGCTGAAGATGACAATTTAATCATTTATTATGGTGGGCATGGTTTTATGCATCCTCTAACCATGAAAGGTTATTGGGTTCCATTCGGAACAAGAAAAAATGTTGCTGATTATATTCCAAATTCAGAAATCAAGGATTTTATTGAGAATATGCAGGCTAAACATATTTTCTTGATAGCAGATGCATGTTTTTCCGGAACTTTCCTAACTCGTACACGAGGCAACGTATTTTTGGAGCCGTATCTGTCTTTAGATGATAAATTTTCCAGATGGATGCTAGCTTCGGGAGGTGAAGAAACCGTATCCGATGGTCCCGTAGGAAAAAGTAGTCCGTTTGCGAAATATCTCCTGAAGTTTTTGAATGAAAATACAAATAAGTTTATTTCAACACTTGAAATTATACGTTACGTTTCTTTATTGACAGCACATCATTCTCTACAGCAGCCTCAAGGTGCTTATATAGACAATATAGGACATAATGATGGGCAGATGGTTTTAATTCTAACTGATGATTGGGTCGTAACTAACATAGAACAAACCAATGGAGATCCCCAAACTGAATGTCTTCGTCAGGAAATGCGATCGGTATATAGACGAAAATCAACTCTTTCTGCCGGAAAAGAAATTTTACTAGTGGATTTTTTTGATGATCCTGATAAATTACTGGTTTGTGAATGTTTTAGATTTGATGATGACGGCAAGAAAAAAATTACTTACCAAGGTAATAAAGCAAAAATGCCGGCAAAGGATGATCCAGACTCCTCATTAACTTTACACGCTCGTTTTGCTACTTGGGAAGGATTCAAACGTTTTTGGGAGGAAAACAAACATCTTTACGAGGATCGAGAACCTTATGTATTTCCTGCTGTTGAAGAAATCGATACTGTTGAGGACACTGAGGCTGCCATTTATCAGCAGGGGATTATACAAGATATGCTGGACGGAAATCAAGAGCATATGAGGTGTCTTCATTGCAATACGATGATTACCAATAATGATAGTTTCATGGTAGAAATAGATGAAATAGGCTTAAATGCGAATGCTGGGAATGTACATACAGGATGTCGGAGGCCTGCAGACCGAATTCTCGGAAAATCAGTTTTTGCAGACATCAATAAATCAAATCTCGTCAGCTTCGATCATAAAAAATGGATAGAACTGCTGAAAAAAGGGCAAGCGTTTTTAAACGGGGCAAAAAAGATTGAAACTAATGGTAGAATACCTGTAATAAGTTGGAACAGACAACATAATTTCAATAATGGGAATTACTGTATTAAAATGATTCTGGAAGATGGGAGTTCGCATTACATACGTTTAGGCAAAGAAATTCATCGGTTTACAGCAGATGAAATCGATCAGGAAGTATCTGATTTTAATGCATCTATACAAGATGCCGAGAAGCAAGGAGACCCATTAGGTTACACCAGTAAGCGTAAAGTATTCGGTCCGTTCTCTCTTCTTGAAAGCAGTCTTTTGGAGGGAGAACGATTTTTGAGAATTTTACATCATGAAAAAGAACAGTACAGCCACCAACTTGATTCCATAGATCACTCAATAGAAAATGATTATACTCCATTGGGAGTACTTGTATATCCGGATTCAGGAGATTTTATAACATTAGGAAATTGTATTCCTCTGATATCTGATCCCACTTTATTTGACAATATGCATAGTAACTGGAATGATGCCGGCTATCAAATTGGTGATTGTAGTTTGAGAATTATTGAAAATGATAAAGAATTAGATTTGTATTTAAGCAGCTTCTTTGCTGATGGTATTCAACCCATTATCGATCCTATTTTTAAAATTAACCAGGAATTAGAAAATGGCATCTATGTTAAAGATATTGAAGAACTCAAACAACAGGCGACTGTTACAGATAATACACATTCGTACGCTTTAGCTCAGGATGGAACTTGGAGAGCCGGTGACCGCGTTAAGGTTGTGTTTCCAAACGTTAAATCGGATAAACATGCCAGGGGTATTCTACTTACAGATGAATTTACTGACGAAGATGGTAAACCATGTGCTATTTTCAGGCCAATTGACGATGGGATTGTACGGGAAGATTTGGCGTACAAAATGCCCACTAAGTTGTTTGTGAAAGATTAAATGCCCAAATAGCGGGAGATTGTTTTTACGCAATCCCTCGCTGTGCCATAGTTAAAAAATGATCAAAAACTACATCGCATTTCGTACTGTAAATAGCACGATCATAGCTATCTGGTAATGTATCATTCAGCACACGTTTAATCGCTCCAAGCACCTGAAAGCGGGTTTGATTGTCTTTATACCAATCAGTAATCAAAACGGTTGGTTTTTCTTCTTTTAATTTATGTAATAAGTTTTTTGCAGCTAACTTTACTCTTTGTTCCTCGTCTTTAGTCAAATTATCTTTTTTCAGAAGATCGAATAATTCCAGTTCCGCATCTGTCATTCCTTCTCTTGCCGCCCGCATTTCTTCTTCTTTCATTTGCTGAACGAAGTCCATTAAATCGTCAAAGTAGTTTTCATTACTGGAATTACCTGAATTGTAACGATCAATGATTTCCTGGAGTTTTTGAGCAAAGCTTGTACGGGTCGTATTTCTTCCTATCATTTGCTGTAATTTGTCGGCAATAAATGACCTTAAATCTGCAATTTCAATATGTTTATAAGGGGCTTGTTGATACTCCTCTCTTAATTTTTCTATATTCAGTTTGCTTAAGTCTATTTGCTTCCAGGCTTTAATATAATAGGGGGAATCTTCCAATATATTATCAGCAGTTGTATTAATAGGCTCATCCTGAGCAATAATACTTTCGTCTAATAGTTGACTTATTTTTCGTTTGGCGCTATCAAGATTTCCCCTGTCGGCACGACCGTCCATAACCGATCTCAGGTAATGGATAATTACTGCCAGAGGGAACTCTTTACGCCTGCCTAATATTTCAGGCTTGCAAGCTTCATATAATGCATCGATCGTATTGTCATAGACTATAAACTGCCTCTTATCTTCTTCATTTGATAAGATAATGTCGGTATATTCATCAAACAAGCTCAATTTACTAAATAAGATATCGGATGTTTCAATTTTATGGAGATCTATACCTCGTTCCTTACACCATTGCTCACATTGGCTGATAGCATCACGCAGTAATACATACAACTGATCTTTTTCCCTTACCGGAAGCTCTTCCGCACTTCCATCGGTGGCGTCTATTTTTCCTCCTCCATACGAAGCAAAGGCTTTTTTCAGGTTTCTGAATACATTGTAATAATCTACAATCAACCCATTCTTTTTGGGTTTATCAAAGATCAGATGATCGGTAACCCTGTTGGCCCGGGCAATGGTCTGCATCAGGGTATGGTCTTTCATCGGTTTATCCAGATAAAGAGTCGAAACCGTCGGGGCATCAAAACCCGTTAGCCACATACTGCATACGAATACCAGTTGGAGAGGATCTTTAGGATCCTTAAATTTATCCTCCAATTCCTGACCGTTTTCATCGGGTGTCATCATACGTTCCCGTTGCGGTTTGATGTAAAGCCCCTGTTTGAGAAACTTCTCTTCTTCTCCGGCTTCTTCACTAACCACAATGGCCATATCGGTTTTTCGCATCCAATCTAATATACGCTTGCTATCCTCTTTTTCTTCCAGGTTTTTTGTTTCATTGATTTGTCTTTGTAATTTACGTTTTTCTTCCTCCCAGAGTCGTTTTACCTTATCATACATCCTGACTGCGGTAAATTTATCAATGGCTATGACCATACCTTTTCCCAAATAACCCCGTCTTGGAAAATGATATACGATGTCGCGGGCGATGGTTTCCAATCGATCATCACGCTTGATAACTTCCATCTCACGGGAGAACTCCTGCTCTAACTTTACCTGCTGTTCATCGGTAAGATTTTCATCGTTTACGATTTCTGCCAAATCTTCATCGATATCATCATTTTGCAATAATACTTCGGGTACCCGTTTGTGATAAAACAACGGGACGGTCGCTTCATCTTCGATACTTTGTTTAAAATTGTATTCAGAGATGGTTTTACCAAACCAATCCTGTGTTAGTTGTTTACTGCCCAACAGTGGCGTCCCTGTGAAGGCAATGTATTGAGCATTGGGTAATCCGGCACGCATATTCTCCGCCAAATCTTTATACTGCGTACGGTGAGCCTCATCAACAATCACGACAATATCGTTTCTGGTCGACAATAAAGGATAATTCTGACCTTTGGGATATCGGAACTTTTGAATCAGGCTAAAAATATAACGGGTATTGCTGCCTAACATTTCCCTGAGTTCCTCACTCTTTTTGGGTCTGCATTTTACATTTTTTGTAAAGGCACCAGCACCTAAAAAATTCCTGTATATCTGACTGTCCAGATCATCGCGATCTGTTACGATAAGAAAAGTAAAATTACCCGTGAACTTGCGAAATACCTTTTGGGTAAAGAAGATCATACTGAAACTCTTACCGCTTCCCTGCGTATGCCAAAAGACCCCGAGTTTTCCTTTATTTGCACTATCCGTTCCTGCTGCATCGTGTTGTAACCGGAGAGAGAAGTGTTCAACTGCATTGTTCACTCCTAAAAACTGATGGTTTTTGGCCGCAATTTTTACCTGGTCATTATAGTACATGATGAAATGCTCCAGATAATCCAATAAGCGATTTTTTTCACATAACCCCAATACGGCGTAATCGAGGCTAACACCATATTTCTGTATACGTTGCTTATCCGGGAATTCTTTTTCTTTTTCCGGACGCAGCCAGTTGAAGAAATGTTCAAATCCTGCATTGAAACTCCCTACTTTGGTTTCCAAACCATTGCTGATCACACAGATAGCATTGTAATGGAAAAGCAATGGGATATCTTTACGATAATTAATCAGATTATCGTCATACGCATTGCGTAAAGCAATATTACTGTTTTTGAGCTCAATGAATATAATCGGAAGCCCATTAACATATACTATTAAGTCAGGCCTGCGGCGGATATAAGGTCCTTGTACCCAGAGCTGAGATACGACCAGATAATCATTTTTATCTACATTTTGTTCTTCAAAAGAAATGACTCTGACTGTTACAGGTTCTTTCTTTCCTTCTTTATTCTCTATTTCTAAAGGAACACCGTTTTTAATCAACCCATAAAGTTCTCTGTTAGCGGAGAGTTCGGACTGATCAAAACGCGTACGGCACAACTCTTCAAAGGCCTGGTCTACTACTGATGCAGGCAGTTGAGGGTTTAAATCGGTCAGTTTTGCCCGCAGTAAGGGTTTTATAACAACATCTTTTTCATCTGTACGACCGGTTATGTCCGTATGCTGACAGTTAATATGGCGATATCCGAGGTTATTGACAAATACCTCGATAATTGCTTTTTCTATCTGATCTTCCGAAATGAAATTATGCATAAATGATATTGTTAATAATTCATACTCTTAATTTTAGTCTATATAGTTTTCCGGATTCCAATAATCCTTCGCGAATACAACGATTTGTTGCTGACGTGTTTTAATCTGCTCTTTTCCCCAATTTGTCTTATGTGATTCCAGTTGTTGACGGGAGATGAGCGTAGAAATAGTTAATCTTTCTTCTGGAGATGCATTGCTGTCACTGGCATTTCTACCTCTCGTAGACAATACCATATTTCCAATGTTATGCAGATATTTTTCATGAAACTCTTCTTGATACTGCTTATCATATGGGTTTTGTGGTGCCCAATGATCGATTGTATTTTCCAGTTTGGTTTTTCCATACAGATTATTGAATTCAGGAAACAGCATATAGGGTTCTCTTATACTATCCCGTAAGTGGTTTTCATATTTCCATAAAAGGTATCTGGTCAGTCCGAAATAATGATTATCACCATCCAGATAGGCATGAAAATCCCGCTCAAAGTTCCAGTAGTTTTTAAAACCAGACCTTGCGTGATAGAGTAACTGTTCCTTTAGTTGAGAAAGGTTATGCCCTATATATCCATACGCAATCTGAGGAAGATAATTTGTATAATAGTTCCCTGAAGTATATTTGAGTCTGAAAAGTATTATTTCCATTAATCTTATTACAGATTCCAGTTCATCGGAATTTTCGTGAAAATGGTACAGCTTGATCAACAATGGAAAGCTATTGGGCTGATCCAGAAACAGTACATCCGCAATAGAACTGTAAGTATTTCGCTTTTCCTGTATGGTAATTACATATTCGAAAGAGCGCTTCAAGTCTACTACAAATGTTCTGATCCATTTAGATTGTTCTTCAACAGGTACTTTAGACAATGCATTTTTCACTTGTTCTATAGCCGTATTTGCCTGTGGTAAAAAAGCGGTTGTATGATAGTTAAGCACCTGATCTTCATCTGCAATTTCTATTTTTTCGACAGCCTTGTAGATCGTTTCAAACTCCTTTTCAACAAAACCGATGGCTTGATCAGGTTTTATGTCCATATCCTTACAAGTCAGAAAAATCTGAAGCATTAAAAATGCTTTTAACTTTTCGAGATTGGTCAGGTCTTTTCCTCTGTCATTCTGAAAAGTGAATATCTGTGTTGCCTCCGCTTTCCCTTCAACTTTATCTGTGGTGATCTTAGCATTTTCTATGAGTGATTTCCAATGCAACACATCGCGGATTTCTGCCTTTTGAATTTTTTTATCCAGATAATCATAAGCCTCTTTAATGCGTCGTCTTGACCGTGTGTCAATTTTATCTTCCCGGTTTTCTACGATCAAGTTAAAGAAAAAGTTGTTATCGTATGCTACCGTCTCAAATTTTTGCTGTTCGTCCGTATTTTGCAGGTATTCATTATATAGATTCTCTGCCTCCTTATTATACTCAGGTATTCCTTTTAATCTTTTATAGATACAGCTTAAGAAAATAATACCTGTAGTCATTCTTTGCTGTCCATCAATAATCCAATATTTATGCCTGTCGGTATTATCCTGTTCGAAAAGGAAATGACCTAAATGATACTGCGCCACATTAGCGGGATGCTCCTGCAGATCTTTTAAAAACTGCGGTATTTGTTTGTCTTCCTCTGATCCGACATCCCATGAATATGCCCGCTGATAATTCGGTACAGCAAAATGATTTCTCCGTGGGCTGAAAATATCTCCTATCGTAGTTTTGTAATCCATAGTTTAGGTTTAGGTAATCCAGTTTTTCTCTTTCATCCATTGCAGGCATTTAAGCCAACGCTCTTTAGGTATGCGTTGTTTGCTTTCATGCCAGTTATTCAGGACTTCGTAGATTATAGCCTGTTCAGTAGGCAGTTGTTTTCTGTCTTTCAGGTCACGCCAGGCTTCATAAAGCGTAGCGACCATTTCTACTTTTTCGGTTTTTTCTTTACCAAATAAGTGCAATAAGTTTTCTATGCCTGCTTCCTTATCACTATAATACTTAGAGAACCAGTTTTTATGCTCCTCTTTCTTAGGGAGTGCAGTATATTGGTATTTATTGCCTGTTTTCTTACATTCAAACCATTGCGCTTTTTTGAGTTGGCTGTCAATGGATCGGATCATGCGGTTGTCATAAGGGCCTGCCGCATCTCTATGGTAATGACTTGCTGTTTCTATCTCTGCTAAATGCTCACACAGATACATCAGCTTCATCAGTTTTACATGACCGAATGTCGACTCATCTTTCAAACGGTCGATAATATGTGCTGCCAATACCCTGCGCTGAAAGAAAGGGTTGCTCTTTGTTTTTGTATCTTCCGTTGATTTTTTTATCCTATCAGCTACTTGATGTGATTCGATGCTTTCAATTTTGTTAAACTCATTGTGAAGCTTAACTTGTAATTTGCCACTGATCAATCTAGGTAAAAGGCGGTCTCTTGTTTCTGTAAGTTGTGTGTTTTGTTGTTGGATTAGCTGTATGATCTCAAACACAGGCTTGGTGGTTTTATGATACAATTCCATTAAATCTGATGTAGGATATAGAATTCTCAATTTTTCAAACTTTCCTTTACTCAGATTAGTCATCGTTGCTCCAGTATATCCAAATAACTCAATTGTTTCTTTTAAATTAGAAATGGCATAAAACAAAAATTCAAGTTCTACTTTATTAAAAGGTATTATTGAATTTATCTGTTGATTTGTTTGTGATTTCTCGGCTGTTGTTATCCCGACAATACCTCCCGTTCCAATACAACTCACACAAATTGCGCCCTTAGGTAGAGTGCTTCTTTTTTGACTATTATTACCTTTTTCTGTTAAATATTCTTGAGTTTCAAAAATGAATTGATTTTTATGAAGATCTGGTGTTTTAATAAAAGGGATATCGCCTCCGTAATATTCTCTTTTTTTTGTTGGTGGAGTTTTGCCTGTATATATATTACCAATTTCCTTAAGTTCTTTTAACTTCCAATCAGCAGGTATACCTTTCGAAAATTTTGTCTTTTTGTATCTTGGAAAACGCATTCGTACAAACCATTCTTTGTAGAGTTCCTGAACTGTTTCTTCTAAAAGCTTTATACGTTCGATGTTGTTATCAATGGTATCTTGCAATTGTTTAATAATTGAACCTATTTTTTTTTGAATTAAAATATCGGGTAATAATATTTTTAATCCCTTCGCAGTCCCTATATTAAAATGCTGTTGAGCCGCACCTACGGTTGAACCATCAACACTCTGTTTGCCCCAAGATGAGTTAAATATTCCTGCTAAAAAATACGGATCTATTCTTTCAGAAGGCCTTATGATTACTAAGTCCGAACAATTTGCACAGTCAATATTGTCAGGTATTACACAAGCCGTTCCTGGATATCCTGTACGTACTAAAACAACATCACCTGATTTTAATGCAGATTTTTTTATTTTTTGATTGAAATCTCTATCAATAAACACAATACCATTAAGATCTAATTTAAATGGCTTAATATTTTGGGACCTCAAGAAAAGCACTCCGTTAGATTTGTAATGTGTCACCATAGAACCTACATACCCTACCGTTATCTTTTCGCAATAGTCTATAAGTTTTACTTCATTCCAAGATTCAAACATTTTCGAAAATATTTTTAAACGCGACGTTAATCTCACTCATTACTTTTTGGCTTTCAACAGTTAAATCATTTATTTTTTTCACTCTATCTTTCATCTCAGCAAAAAACTCCTCTTCTGTTAAACCATCTTCTTCAATTACGACACCTACATAACGTCCGGGATTTAAACTCCAATCCTGTTCTTCTATCTCAGCTAACGTAGCCGCTTTACAAAGACCGGTTACATCTTCATATACTCCATTTGGAAAACGTTCCTGCAGCCATTGAATCTGGTCGTGATAATATTGTTCTTTATCCAATAGGATTTTATGCCGGTTTCTAGCTTCTTCCAGTTGCTTTTCCCAGCGCTTTATTTCTTTGGCACTTTCAGGTTCAGCTTGTTCTATTTGCTCTACTGTTGAAGCCTGTTTTGCTGCTTGTTTTTTATAATCTTTTGCTTTGTTTTGATATTGTGCTATCAATTCTTCCAAACAATGAGTTTCCCCACGATAGAGCCGCATAATCGTAGCAATGTTCTGTATCTGCTCCTCTGTAAATTCTCTTAATGCACGGGTTACCTGACGGAAGATATTGCGGGCATCAATAAACAAAACTTTAGGTTCGCTACCTTCTTTATTCTTATCAAAAAACCAAAGTGTCGCCGGTAAGGTAACAGTATAGAACATGTTTTTGGGCAAGGTGAGCATACAATCAATCACGCCGCTTTTAATCAGATTTTTACGAATGTCGGCCTCGCTATTACGTGCATCACTGGCAGAATTTGCCATGACCAGTGCTGCACGTCCCTGTGGTTTCAGGGAAGTAGCAAACAGGTTAATCCATAAGTAATTTCCGTTAGGTACTGTATTCGGATCATCTTTCTTTTTTCCTGTCTTTTTCGTTTTGTTTTGCGGTATTCCGTATTCATTAAAACGCTTTTGTCCTTTTACCCTATCCAGGTTGACATCATCTACATTAAAGGGAGGATTTGCCATCACATAGTCAAAACGGCCATAGCTGTCATAGGGATCTTCGTAATAGCTATTGGCGGGTTTTATCTCACCTCTAAGGCCATTTACAGCAAGGTTCATCCGGGCTAATTTTACCGTTTCCGGTGTACGCTCTGCACCGTATACCATCAGGTCTTTGGTGTCCGTATCATGCAATTCTTCTCTTCTGCGATCTATAAACTGTGAACTTTGCACAAACATACCCGCACTACCACACGCCGGATCAAATATAGTACCTTTATAAGGTTCAATTATTTCCACCATCAACTTTACGACACTGGTAGGCGTGAAGAATTCTCCACCACCTTGCCCTTCTGCCAATGCAAACTCGTTAAGAAAATATTCATATACTTTCCCGAAGACATCTCCGGTTACATTCTCGGGAATGTCTGCAAATATTTTTAATAGTGTTTTAGGCAAACTATTGTCGTCCGGTTTGATGAGCTTAAAATATTCATCTTTTGGCAGACTGTCTTGTAATTCAGGTTTATAAAGTTCAATTTTCTCCATGGCCACTTTAATAGCCTTGGCAATATTTTCCTTTTCCGGAAGTGTTAATAAGTAATCGTATTCTGCTTCTGGCGGGAGATAGAATCCACATTTTTCAATCGCTATTTCATGTGGTTCCCGCAGCATTCTGCTATTTTTCTGGGCTTCAAGTTCAGCAGTAATCAGTTGTTTTACTTTATTATATCTTATAGATGCAAATCGTAAGAAGATCAAACCCAAAATAGGTGTAGCATACTCACTTGCTTTGAGCCCGCTATCTACTCTGAGCTTGTCAGCAGCTTCCCACAGACGATCTTCCAATTCTTTTAATTGTTCCGCAGTCATTTACTATTTCTTTCTTTTGCTTAATTCATATTTGGTCAGGTCTAATGCAATTGTTGCAGTAGGTTCACCTTTCAGAACTTCATATAGTTTATCAGCTAGCCAGACAGACAAAAAATCCTCTTGAGAAGAATCTAATAATTCAGCTAATAATATAACCTGTTCTCTCTTGGCCTGTCTTTCTCCTCGTTCGATTTTACTAAACATAGGTGTATCTATATCTAATTTTGCTGCTAATTCTCTTTGCAGCATTTTTTTTGCTTCTCTCAGCTCCCTGATTTTGGTTCCGAAACTCATAGGATTTCCTTTGTTAGACTTGTCAAATATTGACAAATATTGACAAATATAGTGAATAAATCATTTAGAGCTTTTTTATTTAGAGGGATAGTTTATCAAAAAGCTAATTAAATAATAACTATCTCTGAATCAACTAATAGCAAAATATTGTTCTTTCAAATCAGATGGCTTCATGCATGGCATTTGCATATAAAACATACCGGTTTTGCTCCCGTGGCACATTCGTGACATATGGTGAAAAAACCAAAAAAACAGGGCTGAAAGTTATTTAAACGGCATAAGTGTCGGGCCCTTCAGCTCCACAAAAAAACCTCATCAACTTGATGGGGATTTTTTGTTTTTGGGGCTTTAACTTGTTATTGGTTAGTGATCACACCAAGCAAATGATAATTGAAAATCCATCAAATCTACCAAAACACAAAAGCCTCCCTGCATTGTGCAGAAAGGCTTTTTAAATCATTTAATTGATATCTAGACCACTTTCACGTTGACCGCATTAGGGCCTTTTTTTCCATCTTGGATATCATAGCGTACCTGATCATTCTGTTGGATCTGGTCGATAAGTCCTGAGATGTGCACAAATACCTCGCTTCCGCCATTGGTTGGCGTGATGAAACCAAAACCCTTGGTTTCATTAAAAAATTTTACTGTTCCTTCTTGCATTTTATTGTTAATAAATCTATGCTCAATAAATTTGAGCACAGAGTAAACAGAAAAACTTATGAATTGTTTGGGGAAGCACGATTATTTTTTCAAATAAATTTTACAAGATTCGATTATCTTCGCTACTAGATGATTTAACAGCAACATAGATGTAAAATAGTTGGCCATTATGTGTACAGA
Organism: Pedobacter sp. ASV17; assembly: GCF_016429065.1. Classification (GTDB taxonomy): domain Bacteria; phylum Bacteroidota; class Bacteroidia; order Sphingobacteriales; family Sphingobacteriaceae; genus Pedobacter. The sequence goes on along the minus strand of NZ_JAELTX010000066.1, from coordinate 17,441 downwards.
AATCTTACATTTTACCAGAACAATTTTTAATAAGAAATAACCATTTGGGGCTAAACTTCGATTAAAACAGGATATCTAATCCTAAAACCTCTACCCTTTGGTATTATTTATTTATTTTTATCTCTCCAAACCAAACAAACCTAAACTAAACATCTTGAAATCCATTTTTGTCATACTGTTCTTGTATCTGTATGTGCTGCTGCTGCCCAAAGTTTCCGTTGCGCAGGAACCTGTAAGAATAGATAAAGCCGTTAAACAACATATCTTTTCCTACAAAGAAATAGATGTATTTGAAGACCGCACAGGAACGTTGGGCATAGATGAAGTATCTTCTCCAATGCGTAATTCGGTTTTTGCGAGCAGCAGAACATTTATTCCCAAAACTACCAACAGCAAATCGACCTATTGGTATAGGATAAAATTGCAAGAGACCAGCGACACAGGTGCTTTCCTTTTGGAGTTTTATGACCAGACGATTGACGATATAAAAATCTATCAACTAGGCACAACAGGAAATTTTCAGCGGTTCGAATTTGGCGCACAACTCGATTTTAAGCAACGACAGGTCCATCACAAAAACTTCACCTTTAATATTCCCCGAAAATACAGTGGTATACAAACTTATTATATAGCCATCCATACTGAGCAGCCTGCTGCTGTGATGATCGTTCTGAAAAAAACAAATTGGTTTATTCAATATGGGCTTAGGGAATACATGCTGCTAGGCCTATTATATGGAATGATATTGGTGTTCTGCTTGTACAATCTCGTGATGTTTTTTGCCGTCAGACAAAAGCAATACCTCTATTATGTACTTTACAACCTGAGCATAGGATTGTATGAGATCAGTTCAAACGGCACGGGTTTCCAGTATTTGTGGCCCAGTTATCCGGGTTGGAATGAAATTGCCTACGGTGTAGCACTTTACCTTGCGGTTACCTTCAGTATGCTGTTTGCCAGGGAGTTTCTGCACCTGAAGCATAAGGTACCGTTTCTGGACAAGATCATCTTGGGATACCTTATACTCAGAACAGTCTTTTTCCTGTTGTGCCTTTTTGTAAACAACCATTGGTTCGTCTATAAATTTATAGAAGTAATTCCTGTCCTGTTGGCATTGTTTTCGGGCATTTACATTTTGCGCAAGGGCTATTATCCTGCAAGGTTTTTCGTTGCGGGATATTCATTTATCTTATTGGGAATTTTAATAAGGATTATCAAAGTACTGAATGTAGGCAAAATGCCCTTTGGTCCACTTAACTTCTATAGCCTCAGTTTTTGCCTGATTATGGAGATGCTATTTGTAACTTTTGCCATAGGCGACAACATTCGCCTGTTGAAGAAAAAGAAAGAAAAGGCCCAGCGAAGGATCATCAAGGAACTAGAATCCAAACAGGCGCTAAAAGACAAGCTCAATAGTGAATTGGAACAAAAAGTTGTACTAAGAACTCGGGAGGTTTTGGAAAAGTCTGAAATCATTGAGGCCCAAAACCAGGAACTGTTGGAACAAGCCGAAGAGATCAGAAAAATGAACGAACTGCTGTCCATCGACAATACAATTCTTAAGAAAAATATAAGCGAAGTAACCGAAGCCAGGGTAATGTCGAAGATATTGAGCTATGACGAGTTTATCAAAATCTATCCCGACAATGATGCCTGCTACCGGTTTTTGAGTGAACTTAAGCAAAAGAAGGGCTTTGAGTGCAAAAAATGTGGCCACACCGAGTTCTATACTGGACATGGCCCCTACAGCAAAAGATGCGCTGCTTGCGATTATGAAGAATCTGTCATCAACGGAACCATCTTTCAGAACAGCAGGATACCTTTGAACAAAGCTTTCTATATGGTGTATATCATCTATGCCACAAAAGGCAAAATATCCTCTTACAAACTTGCCGAAACACTGGACGTTAGACAGGCGACCTGTTGGGCAAATCTCAACAAGATCAGGACAATCATGCTTGAACGGAAGAAGGAATTTAAGGGCGCTGGAGAAGATGGCTGGAATAAACTGGTACTTACCTAAAAAAAATGTCTAAAAAACGCCAAAATTATCAGGCGTGTTAAAATCTATTTTCGCAATCTCTATTTTCTTTAGTTAGGCATTGAAAATCAATACTTAAGCGATAAAACCATTGTGGTATTATGGCGTATTATTTTTAATTTAAAAAACTGATAATCAGAAAGTTATAAAATTTTCTATTTGTTTTTCTGCTCCTAATTTGAATATATTCGTCCCACTATTCAATTAACCAAGTATAAACTTTTCAATGCGAAGAACTTTGACGGAGCAAAAACGACACTTCAGATGGTGGCTACTATCTGCGCTGGTGTTGATGCAGTTCTCGGCCAACAGTGCCGACCTGCTCACAAACATTCCTGGTAGAAAAACTACCAGCCTTAATGGCAAATGGCAATACATTATAGACATCTACGAAACTGGCTTTTATGATTACCGATATAAAGAACGGGCCGAAGGTGATCCAGAAGCTTATTGGAACACGGATGTACCCGCTAACTCGCTAGACCGGAAGGAACATGGCTATAACGACAAGTATACTCTGAATGTACCTGGTGATTGGAATTCACAGGCCGACAAGTTCTTGTACTACGAGGGATCTGTTTGGTACAAAAGAAATTTCGACTACCAAAAGACCAATCGTGATAACAAGCTGTATATCTACTTTGGCGCCGTAAGCTATAGGGCCGATGTATACCTAAACGGAAAGAAACTGGGAATGCACAAAGGTGCCTTTAGCCCCTTCAATTTTGAAATCCCCCAAGAGCTGTTAAAGGAAAAAGGCAATTTCTTGGTGATAAAAGTGGACAATAGAAGATATGCCAATGAGATACCTACCCTAAATACCGACTGGTGGAACTATGGCGGTATTATCAGGGACGTGAGCTTGGTAGAGGTTCCCAACCAGTTCATCAGTAATTATTTTATCCAGCTTGCAAAGCCTAACCAAGGTGCAAAGTTGATTAACGGCTGGGTTGATGTTAAAAATGCAACCAAGAACCAACAAGTAACCGTAGACATTCCAGAACTGAAGATCAGCCAAAATTTTACGGTCAACGCAGCTGGCAGGGCCGCAATAAAGATCAATGCGGCTAAGCTCACGCTCTGGAGCATGGAAAATCCTAAACTTTATCAAGTGAACATTAGCACCACCAGCGATAAGGTGGGCGAAAAAATTGGGTTTAGACATATTGAGGTACAGGGAGAAAAAATTCTCTTGAACAATAAGCCAATTTTCCTTAGGGGAATCAGCATCCATTCGGAAATTCCCGAGGAAGCGAGACGTGCCAACACACAAAAAGATGCGGAAAAGCTTTTGGGATGGGCCAGAGAGCTTGGATGCAATATGGTACGGTTGGCCCACTATCCACACGATGAGAAAATGACGCGTCTTGCAGATTCCCTTGGACTGTTGGTATGGTCGGAAATCCCTGTTTATTGGACAATCGATTTTAAAAGCCAAGAAGTTTTTGAAAAAGCAAAAACCCAGCTTGACGAAATGATAGACAGGGACAAGAATAGGGCAAGTATCATCATCTGGTCTGTTGGTAACGAGACACCTGTGAGCGAAACAAGGACAAATTTCATGAAAAACCTGTTGGAGGAAGCCCGTAAACAGGATCCTACCCGACTGGTTTCGGCTGCGCTGGAAGTTAACTACCACTCGGAAGAGAACATGAGATGGATTGATGACCCTCTGGGAGCCTATGTAGATGTGGTGTCATTTAACCAATATCTGGGATGGTATGGCGGAACGCCCGAAAGCTGTAGAACGGCAAATTGGGGAACCCATTATAAAAAACCACTGTTTATCAGCGAAACAGGTGCCGAAGCCGTTGGGGGTTACCATGCCGATGCCAAACAGCTCTGGAGCGAAGAATTTCAGGAGTGGTACTATGTTGAACAAGTTGCCATGCTAAAAAGAATGCCATCCAATTTTGTGGGCATATCGCCTTGGCTATTGGCCGACTTTAGGTCGCCACGACGCAACAACCCCGTGTACCAAGAAGGATGGAACAACAAGGGCCTTTTTGACCAAAAGGGCAGAAAGAAAAAAGCCTTCTACATATTGAAAGCCTATTATGACGAATTAGCCAAAAAATACCAATAACATACGATGAAGAAGCTACTTTTTATACTACTTACTTTTACAATTACCCTAGTACAGGCCAAAGAAAAATTCTTTGGTGTAAAGGGAAAAGAGATCATAGACCTCAATGGCAATCCTTTTTTGATCAAGGGAACCAATCTTGGCAACTGGCTGGTGCCTGAAGGGTACATGTTCAAATTCAAAAAAACCAATTCCCCAAGTCAAATACATGATATGCTGGCCCAGCTTATTGGACCAGCCGAGACTGCCAAATTTTGGGAAACCTTCCTTGAAAATTATGTTACACAGGAAGACATCAAGTTCCTCAAAAAAACAGGGGTGAACTCAGTAAGGGTACCATTTAACTACAAACTGTTCACCAATGAAGACTATATGGGCAGAAATGATGGTTCAAGAGGGTTTAAATTACTAGACAAGGTGATATCATGGTGCAAAGCTGAAGGGCTTTATGTGATTTTGGACATGCACTGCGCACCGGGCGGACAGACTGGAGATAACATTGACGACAGTTTTGGCTATCCCTACCTGTTCGAAACCAAAGAAAACCAAAAGCTGGCCATTGAGTTATGGACAAAAATTGCCAAGCGATATGCAAATGAACCAATCATCATCGGCTACGACCTGCTAAACGAGCCCGTTGCCCACTATTTCGATTCAAAAACACTTAACCCATTAATTGAGCCATTATATAGGGAGCTCACCACCGCCATTAGGAGTGTAGACCAAAACCATCTCATTTTTTACGGCGGAGCGCAGTGGAACACGAACTTCAATATTTTTTCAGCTCCTTTTGATAAAAAGGCCGTTTATACCTTTCATAAATATGGCGACCTGCCCAACTATGGTTCCATTAAACGCTTCATAGAATTTAGGGAAAAATACAATGTACCTATCTACATAGGCGAAACAGGAGAAAACACCGACGAGTGGATACAGGAATTTCGTGAACTGTTGGAAAAGGAAAATATCGGCTGGCACTTTTGGCCCTACAAAAAACTCGACAGCCCAAAAAATATCATTTCTATTCCCCTCCCACCCAACTACCAAACGCTGATAGATTATGCAGAAGCCAGCAGGGGCTCTTTCAAGGAGATCAGGGAAATCAAAATCGATAGAACTGAAATCAAGAAAATACTGGAGCAGTACCTTGAGAATATCAAGCACAAAAACTGCTCGCCCAATGATGGCTACATCAAAGCTTTGGGGCTAAACATCAATTAGAAAGAACCAAGAATAAACCAAACACGTTATGAACATAAAAATTACACCATTTTCCTATCTCTATCTGGTGGTCTGCTTCCTGTGCTTTACCTTATCAAGTGCCGCCCAGGAAATGGCAACCATCAAAGGGGTTGTAAAAGACATCGAGGACAACTCCCCCATCCCCGGTGTAGGCGTTACCATTAAGGGCGCAAACGGTGGCGCGGTGACCGACGCTGACGGAAAATTCAATATCAGGGTACCAAAATCTTCATCCACCCTGATATTTTCTGCCATAGGAATGAAGACCAAAGAAATCACACTCAAAGGTGAAACGGAGCTGGAAGTATTACTGACCAAAGACGTGCAAACCTTGGGAGGCGTAGTGGTAGTTGGCTATGGCGTTCAGAAAAAAAGCCTGGTAACCGGGGCCATCTCTTCTATAACCACAAAAGACCTAGAAGTTCCAGGCCTTATGCGGGCAGACCAAGCACTACAGGGCAAATCTGCTGGGGTTACCGTAATGATGAACAGTGGCCAACCAGGCTCGGGCGTAAGCATACGAATCAGGGGTGCAGGCACAAATGGTTCAAACGATCCGCTATTTATTGTGGACGGATTTCCTAGAGGTGATCTGGAAGCCATTAACCCCCGCGACATTGAAACCATGGAAGTGCTAAAAGATGCGGCTTCTGCAGCAATTTATGGTGCACGTGGTGCAAATGGTGTAGTCATTGTTACCACCAAATCAGGTAAGGCAGGCAAAACAAAACTTGATTATGAATACTATCGTGGTATCCAAAACATCAGGAAATATGTTGATGTGTTGGATGCAACACAATATGCCAGGATCCAGAACGAGTTGCATTTTAACTCAAACCTACAATTACCATTTTCGGAAATAGAAATCCAAAAAATGGGTAAAGGTACCGATTGGCAAAAAGAGGTTGCTTACCGAAACGCACCCATACAAAACCACCAGGCTTCTATTTCAGGAGGCTCGGAAAAATCCACTTACAGCACTTCTTTTTCCTATTTCTCCCAAGCGGGCACGCTGGCAAAAGGAAAATCGGATTTTGACAGATATACAGGTCGTGTCAATACCAAACAAAACGTTATCGACGGTTTATTGAACACTGGCGTAAACTTGGGAATAACCAATGTACGACGTGCGGCAATTGCCACAAACAGCGGCAATTCAGGACCAATATTAAGCGCCATCAATATGGACCCCGTAACACCGGTAATGAATGATGATGGAACATTTGCCATTTCTCGCTACGTTTCCCAAGAAATCGTTAACCCTATTGCCAGGATATATTATTCAAATGGCTCTTCGGGCTATACCAGAATAAACGCTGATGTATTTGGAGAACTTCAGATTTTTAAGGACCTAAAATTTAGGACCAGTTTGGGGCTGGCCATACAGTATAACGAATCAAGGGGCTATACGCCCATCTACTACCTGAACTCGACTAATAGAACGATAGCCACGGGAACCAGTAAATCAATGTCGGAAAGTAAGGAGCTTAACCTAGAGAACATCCTTACCTACACCAAAAAGCTGGATGTTCATTCTTTCTCGGCCATGGTAGGTAACACGGTAAACACCGGAAGGGGCACAAATGTATCTGCTTCAAAAAATGGACTGCTATACGATGATCCAAACTATGCCTATCTGGACCTTGCAAAGGACAATACCAGCGCAAGTGCCTCTGGTGGCGCATGGCATAGCGGTCTCATCTCCTACTTTGGACGTGTAACCTACGATTACAACAACAAGTATATGATGACGGCTACTTATAGGGCCGATGGTTCTTTTAGGTTCGGTAAAAACAACAAATTTGGCTTTTTCCCTTCAATTTCCGCAGGATGGAATGTGCATAACGAAAACTTCATGCAGGATATGGCAGCCATCCGTTCGTTAAAACTTAGGGCAAGCTGGGGCAGAACAGGAAACGATCAGATCGGCGACTATGCTTTCGTATCCACGATCAGTACCTATGCCAGAAACTATTATTTTGGAGCTGATGCGCAACAGGTTGGTGCTTCGCCAAGTGGCGTATCCAACCCCGACCTAAAGTGGGAAACATCTGAGCAGATGAACATCGGTATCGATGCTGAATTTTTCAAGAATTTTAGGCTGACTTTTGATGTCTACAGAAAAGCAACCAAAGACCTGCTTTTAAGGGTACCCATCCCAGCATATGTTGGAAATGCGGCTCCTTTTGGCAATGCGGGGAACGTACTTAACAGAGGGATTGAGTTAACACTTGGTTATCAGAAGGATTTTGGAAAGCTTTACATTGAAGCTAGCATCAACGGTGCCTACAACCATAACCAAGTTACCCATGTGGGCAACACCAACGGTTATATCACTGGTGGCAATGGCAATAACCAAATGGGCGATATCTCAAGAATGGAGGCAGGTTTCCCGATAGGCTATTTCTGGCTGTACACCATGGATGGGATTTTCCAGAACCAGGCACAAGTCAACAGCTACAGGGGACCTAACGGGAACCTTATCCAGCCCAATGCTGTACCAGGCGATATCAGGTATAAAGACCTAAACGGTGATGGGATCATCGATAGCCGCGACAGATCAATGGTAGGATCGCCACATCCGAAATACAACTACGGGATGAATTTCACTGCACGTTATAAGAATTTTGATGTAAATGTATTTTTTAGCGGTTTGGCAGGTAACCAGATATTCAATAGCCTGCACCGATGGGATCTGCCTACTGCCAATTTCCCTGTTGAGGTCATGAACCGTTGGCACGGGGAAGGAACCACAAATAGTTTCCCGAGGTTGGCTGCTGGCGACCTAAATGGCAACTTCTCCAATCCATCGACCTTCTTTTTGGAAAACGGAAGCTACCTCAGGTTAAGGAACGCATCTATTGGCTATACGTTTAGAAACCTAAAGGTTGCCAAGCTCGACAAAATTAGGCTATATGCCACTGGCAGCAACTTATTTGTGCTGACCAAATACACAGGTTTCGATCCCGAGGTATCGGGAGGAGCACTTGGCCTAGGTATAGACAAAGGCGTTTATCCTCAGCCTAGAACCTTTATGTTGGGCGCAACGGTAGGATTTTAACCTCACTTAATGAACAATCAGTTATGAAACATCAATATACAAAGTTATTCATGATCATTATGGCGATTGGCCTGGGATCTTGTAACAAAAAAATAGACCTCGATCCTATCACCTCTGATACCGAATCTAATTTCTATAGAGACCAAAAAGATTGCCTACAGGGACTTGCAGCAGCTTACAATGTGCTTTTATGGGACGCACCACAAAACCAAAACGCTCCATTTCAGCTGATCAGCGAAGTTTTGGGAGACAAATGTTTTACGGGCGGAGCATCAGCAACCGATTTGCCAGCGTTGCAAAGGGTTGACAGGGGTGCCTTACGTACAGATGACCTGACGGCAAAAGCCTTTTGGTACAAATACTATTCGGGCATTTACAGAACAAATATTTTACTGGAAAAACTTCCAGCGGCAAGTTTTGATGAACCTGAGCTAAGAGAGAGATACGCCGCAGAAGCAAAATTTCTCAGGGCCTATTACTATTTCGACTTGGTACGTCTTTACGGACATGTGCCACTGATCCTAAAGGTATTGGCCCCTTCAGAATATAACCAAAAGCAGGCCAGTCCAGACGATGTATATAAACAGATAGGCGACGACCTGCTGGCGGCCATCAGTACTTTACCAAGATACAGGAGCCTACCTCCTGATGAGTATGGAAGGGCAACTTCTGATGCGGCAAGGGGACTTTTAATGCGCGTATGGCTATACTACACGGGCTACTATAAAAAAAGTGCAATGCCGAATGTGTCCTCGCAACAAATTCTGACCCTATCGGAAGAGCTTATCAACAGTAGTGGGCACGATTTATTGCCCAAGTTTTCTGATGTATTTATGAGCGAAGCTCCTTTTAACCACAATAACAGGGAGGCTGTATTTGAGATCCAATATTCCTCAAAGGCCAACAGTGGGAATTTTAGCTACAGGGAAGAGGCAAATGGAAATCTATCGGTGATGCTTTGGTCAATGAGAGACCCTAACTCGGCATCTGTTTACGCTGCTGGTTGGTCTTTTGCACCTATTGATGCAGAATTCTATAATTCATTTCCAAATGACGACCTTAGAAAGGATGCTACTTTCCTATTGCCCAAAAGCCTTTCGGTTTCCTTTACACCAGGTTACCAAAACACGGACATTTTTCCTAAAAAATGGCTTGCCCTAAAGGCCAATCAAAGTTCAAGGGGCGATTTCAGGTTAAATTTCCCTAACCATTTTATCTCCATCCGTTTTTCTGATGTGCTATTAATGGCGGCAGAACTACAGCTTTTGCATGGCGGAACTATTGGCAAAGCCCAAGGCTATTTTGAAAAGGTAGCGAAAAGGGCCCATTTGTCTACCTACATCCCTCCTACAGTCACCTTGGATGTAATTTATAGAGAAAGGGAGCTAGAATTGGCATTGGAAGGACAAAGATATTGGGACCTGATGAGAAGAGGACTGGATTATGCACAGGCCAGAATAGACATCAACCGCGGAGAACCTTTCATCAGTAAATTCAATAGAGATGCCGAAGGACTGTTCCCTATTCCGCAGGAAGAGATCATCAATACCAAATATGTACTGAATCAAAACAAAGGCTATTAAATCGAACAAGATATGAAGAATTTAATTTTTATGGTGCTGGTGCTTTTAACGGCTGCATCCTGTAAAAAAAACATCACCTTGGAAGATCCTATTCCAGAAAGCGAAATCAATATCATTATACAGGAAACGGCTACCCCTAATGTTTACCGCTTTATTAACGGACAAATAGGCAATACTGCCAAGGCGAAATGGAATCTGGGCAATAGCGTGGAAGCTGTAGGAGACACCGTGTTGGGTAAATATCCATTCAAGGGCGAATATAAGGTCACTCTTTCGGTATTTAATGGGATCAAAATCGTAGAAAAATCCGTATTGGTATCCTTCAAAAACGACAACCTCGACCTAGATCCCGTTTATGAACTTTTAACTGGCGGCCCAAATTCAGCTGATGGAAAGACATGGGTACTGGATTCGCTAACAGATGGCCACGTAAAGCTGATCAACAACGGATCGACAACGCCATGGAACCGATTGGCAAAAAAGGACAAGGGCGTTTATGATGACGAACTGGTCTTTAAGCTAAACAATAGGGAATGTTTGTATAAAAACAATGGTTCGTCCTACTGCCATGGTGGTACCATAGATGGGATCACACAATTTAGGCTAAAGGAACTGGGTGCCAATTGGGGAACGGCTAGTGTTTTTGCAGCCGATGGAGGTGATTTGCTCATCAACTATACGCCAAAAGATGCCACACAGCATTGGGAAATGGAGATCAGGAATGGAAAACACTACCTACAATTAAAGGGAGGTGCCTTCTTCTTCTTCTACAGGGGTACTTCAAATGTGATTGAGTATGAAATTACTTCCATCAAGGAAAACGAACTGATTGTTACACACTACGAAACCGCACCACAATCAAGGGCCAATGCCTTGTGGAGAGACCAATACATATTGATCAAAAAAGGCTACGTACGTCCATAACCAATAAAAAACAAACTTTATGAAAAGTATAACTTTTATAAAAAATTTACCTGCGGTAGTATGCCTGCTATTGTTATTGCTAGGAGGCTGCAAAAAGGATAATGAACGGTTTTATTCCGTTTCGGATGGCAGGTTCCAGATCTACAACGAAAAGTCTAGGCTTGTTGGAAATGTGGTCGAAAACTTGGTCCTTAATGAGACCAACAAATTTAACATGGTGTTTGCCAATGCTCCAAAGGCAGAGGCCACCATCAGTGCAGCAGAAGTCAACGGAATCCGCATTGACGAAACCAAGCTAACCTTGAGCGGCACCTCAGTGGATATTCCCGTAAAGGGCATTCCCAAAAATGAGGGTACCTTCAATTTAATCGTGAAGGTGGTGATAGATGGAAAGACGCATATATGTAGCACACCATTTTTTGTAGATAAACCCAATGTAACTTCCATTACGATTGACCTTGCCGAAACGCCAATTTACAATGCGGTTGGAGAGGTTTCCAGGGAATTTACGGTCTATCCGAGATCTACCACTTTTGAAATAACGGTTCCAGCTGGACTAACAGCAAGCATTGAGAACATTGACGCCGACAAAAGACGATTAAAATTAGTGGCCACAGATGAATTTATTGCAGGAGATGTGGTGTTGAAGGCAAAATTCCTCCAAGTACCAGAAGCGGTAAAAACCATCAAAGTAACCGCATTTTCAAATGGTGAAGGTACCGTTTCCAGTCCTTACGAAATTACCGACCTAACAAGACTTAGCAAGATAGGCTATGGCCTAACCAGCAACTATAAACTTGCCAACGACATCACAGCGGGCAGTTTCACTACTATTGCAGGGGTATTTTTGGGCAGTTTAGACGGTAATGGCAAGAAAGTTTCTGGCATTTCGATCAACAATCCAACGGCTGATAACAGAGCCCTGTTCAATGAACTTGGTACAACGGCTGTGGTGAAGGACCTTGAACTGGTTAATGCCAATTTTACGGCACAAAACAATGTTGCACTCATCGCCGTTACCAACAGGGGTACCGTTGATCATATCAAAGCATCTGGAACAGTTACTGGAAAGCTACGTGTAGCTGGCATCACCGCAAATAATTTCGGCTCAGTAACCAATTGTGATGTGACCGCTGTTGTGGTAAATGGGGATAACTTTGCTGCAAATTTTGCCGCAAATACCAATACAGGTGCTACGCAAACCGGTAACATATTACTGAGTGCTCCTACCACTTTTCCAGAAAACATTTATGGCGTTACCGTGGCTACCACCAGTAATTTCGCTTTCAGTCCTTCAGATGGTACTATTGAGGTAAAATCAAACCCTACCAATCTTACGGCTGTACCTGTTTCGGGACAAAGGGTAACCTTCACCCCTATTTCTGGCTTCATTTCAGGTGATGTTGTATTAAACCTTAAAAAAGGGAACATTTCCATCACCAGAACCATAAAAGTGTATGCCAAACAAGAAGGCTCAGCATTTGATGGTGGCGATGGATCGGCAAGCAACCCCTACCTGATCTCAACAGAAGATGGGCTGATTGCCATGGGCCAGGGAACAGATAAAAACTATAAAATCATTGCAGACCTTAACCTGCTAAAAACCTGGATTCCAATCAGCAGCTTCTCAGGCACCCTAGACGGCAACGGACATAAAATCAATAACCTTGTCATCAATTCAACAGGTGTTAGCGAGGGATTTTTCTCCAACTTGACTGGAACGCTTAAAAATGTACAGTTCCTGAATGTGAACTGCAATGCCAGTAATTCTTTTGGCACCCTAGCGGGCAAACTTACTGGAGGAACGATACAGAATATCAAGATAACCGGCAATATTAACTCTACCAATACTGGAGATATTTTGGGCGGTGTAGTTGGCGATATGTCGGCCGCGGCCAAAGTAACCCAAATCAGTGCAAACCTGAACATTAAGGCATCTTGCGGAATGGTAGGCGGTCTTGTGGGTAGGTTGACCACTGCTGCTACAGGCATTGCCGAAATTTCTTTTTCTACCGTGATGGGAAGTATAGAAATAAATGCCTCTAAAAACAGGATTGCCGGTATATTGGGAAGGGCCGAAGGATCGAATGTTGGTGGAGGAATAGTGAAAAACTGTAGATCTTCGGTAAACATCTCTGCCACCACGGCCGTTTCAACCACCGTTAATGGTGTTGGGGGCATTTTTGGTGCCGACCAAAATGCAGGTATCGTACCTGTAGACCAATGTCTATTTGATGGAACCATTCTCTGCGGTTTCTCTGTAGGCGGTATTGCGGGCGTTGGTTCTTCCATCACCAATTGTGCCGTTGAAGGTGCCGGAGCAAGCCAAGCAACAGCTACCATAAGGGCCATGGGAACGCCAGCAACTGGCAATATTGGAGGTATATCAGGCACCAACAAGGTTAAGCTTGAAAACTGCATTGTAAAAAATGCAACGTTCAGAGCTAGCCAAACTACTGCAGCACTACCGGTAGCAGGTATTTCTAGCACCTACCAGAACAATGGCTATGCAGCAAATAATTTTGTAGTTAATACCTCTATGGAAGGCTCCAATACCCTACCAAATGCCAATAACGTTTTTAGAATTTCGGGCACGGCAGCTCACGGAACTGGCGTAAACAAGAAAAACTATGTAGGTACTGGGATATTGATTCCGATAAGGGACGTACCTTTTGTGGAGGATGCCGCAGGTTTGGATGGCGCTATTGCACCATCAACCAACCAAGCATTTTTTGAAACTACCCTTGGCTTTAATTTCACCATTTGGAGAATGGGGGCCGATGGATATCCTAGCCTACGTAACGTTGGCTACAATGGCACCTATTAACCATTACAGATAATTTTAAACAGATGAAAAATTTCAAGATATTATTACTGCTCGGTACCCTAGCACTGGGCTGCGCCAAAAGTAACGAGTACATTCCAAAGAAGTCTACGGTGGTACAATATGAAACAAAAGGCAAAAAGGGTGCTGACTTTAGTACCTCTACAAAAAATGGTACTTGGTGGGGCAATACCATCAACTTACAAAGTCATTGGTTTTATACTTGGGGCCTAACAATCCCCTTTGAACTGGCTCCACAAAATGCAGAATTTGTGCCCATGTTCTGGAGCAAGTCATCGGTAACCGATGCTAATATTGCCCAGATCAAGAGCCTCAAGACCCAAGGCAGGGTAAAATATGTACTGGGTTTCAATGAGCCAGATCTGTCTGATCAGGCTAACATGACCGTTCAGGAATCCTTGGACCTTTGGCCGCAACTGGAAAGTCTGGGCGTACCATTGGGCAGCCCCGCCGCCTCTTGGCCTACCAACCAGTGGATCTATGATTTTATGGACAGGGCAATAGCCCAGGGAAAGCGTGTAGATTTTATCTGTGTGCACATGTACGTGGGAACAGATGAAAACCATTTCGTAAAAATATTGCAGGACCTTTACGACAAATACCATAAGCCTATTTGGATCACCGAGTTTGCTACGGTACACGACAGGGCAACAACCATGGCAGAGAACCCTTACACACCAGATATGGTACTTGCCTTTATGCAGCGGCTATTGCCTAAACTAGAGGCCTTAGATTTTGTTCAACGCTATTCATGGTTTTCGGGCTCCCCTACCAGCGCCCGTCTTTGGCCCTCGGCACTAGTTGACGCTAATGGCAACCTAACCAAATTGGGACAATGGTATGCTGGCTATAAACCCAATACCGAAATAAAAAGATAAAACCCATGGATTTATTGATCATTTATTCACCTTATTAAAAAAATTATCATGAAAAGAATTTTCATCCTGATAGGGCTCGTTTTGGCAGTACAATATCTGTATGCGCAAAATTTCACCAAGGGAAATATTGTGGTTTCACGCCTTGGCAACGGCACCAATACCCTTACCTCAGGTGCCCTGCCGGTTTCCATCGTTGAAATCAACCCCGTTACCAAAGTCGTTACCAAAACGGTAGAGATACCTTTTAGCACAGCGGGCCAACGTTTATTGATTAATGGCAATGCCAATGCTGGTTCAAATGAGGGCGGAATATCGCTTTCGGCCGACGGAAGATACATTGTAGTGGGTGGTGCCGATGTTGCTCTTTTTGACCCCGATACAGGCCCCGACAATAAGAGTTTTGCCAGGATCAACACGCTCGGAAATACGGAACTATTCACTATCAACGGCAATTTTTTCGGTGGCTTTATCAGGGCAACTACAAGTATTGATGGCAGTGCGCTATGGTTCACCACAAACGTAGGTACAGCCTATGTGGCATGGGGAGCAACGGGCACCTCTCGGTTTACGACTACGGGATCACGCTATATCAGCGTTATTGGAAATAACCTATACGCATTAAGCGCCACAAACCCCGCTACGGTTCTTAATTTTGGCAACCCACAAACAGATGCCACCGCTAATAATGGTACCGCATTAACCGGAACGGCCAACAGCACCGTACAAAGTGGTTACGGCTTTGCCATGTTGGATATGGACAACACCATTAGCAACCCAATTGATGCTAACGATGTTTTATATATCGTTGACCAAACCGTAGCCTCTCCCGGAATCATCAAAATGGCCTACAATACTGTTACTTCTTCATGGGACTTTGTTGGAAAATTAACCAGTACGGTTCCTTTTTATGGGCTAACGGCCAGAAAGAATAGCCAAGGTTATGTAGAACTGTTTACGGTTAGCAATTCGGGGCAGAATAACGATTTGGTATCTATCTTGGATGAAAATACCCGCACCTCTTTCAGTGCCGCATTGACCACAAAAACCACTTTGGCTAGCGCAGGCACCAACTATGTATTCAGAAGCGTGGCATTTTCGCCCTCTGATGCCACCCTACCTCTTGATCTGATATCCTTTACAGCCAAGTCCTCTTTTAATTCGGCAAAATTTGATTGGAAAACCAATAACGAAATCAATGTGGGCAGTTTTATCGTGGAAAGAAGTACAGATGGAAAGGCTTTCAGTGCGATTAAAACCGTACTGCCTAAAAACACAAGTGGCATCAACAACTACCAGTCGGAAGATTTGGGTTTATTGCCCGGACAATATTACTACAGGCTAAAAACGGTTGATAAGGATGGAAGTACCGCCTTGAGCAACGTGGTTACCGTGGCCATCAAAAACGCAGGAACAGTAAGCGTATATCCAAATCCCGCCCGAGACCATATCCAGATCAACCTCGAGGTTTCTGGAGTAAAAAGAAATTTCACCATATTCTCCGTTGGCGGAAAAGCCATAAAAACGGGCACCATTACGGCTAACGATCCCACGCCAAGCATTGATGTATCTGCGCTGAGCAATGGAACGTACATCCTAAACATTGGTGCTTTAAGCCAAACCTTTATCAAAAAATAAATGATCCCAAGCCAAGCACGCCTAGGCATAGCATGGTGATCTCCACTGAAAAATCCTCATCAATTTGATGGGGATTTTTTATTTTTAGAGGTTAGTCACAATATTTAGTTTTAACTTCTTCTGCCATCCAATACCATAAATTGACGGTCTGCTTCCTCCAATACATGGTAGGTCTCAAATATCCACCTAATTTTAATCAGATAGGACTTTTGCGTTTGCCATTTTACGAAATTCGGTTATCTTCGCTACTAGATTATGAAATACCATTTTATGCGTGTCTCCACTACGACCGTACGCATCGAACTACTCCCTGAAGATAAAGCCGAAGAACTCTTGCTACAACAATTGGCATTAACCGATCCTGACAATACCAACCTAGCTAAACTTTTTGAAAAAGCGATTGCGCTTTACCATCCACAACTGGAAATTACTAGCAAGAGCTTTATGGAATTTCCTAAAGTGGCACTTTGCAGCTACAAGGCGATAAGTACGTTATCACCTGCTTAATGGGAAAGTCTTTTATCTTCATTCTATGAAAAAATTGGGATTCAAATTGAATTAAAGAATCTTTTCAATCTGGTTCACGTTCAATGTCATTTAAAAGTTCTAATCGGTATCAGGGACTCTATTGAAAGCCTATAAAATCCATAAAAAAACCCCACCTATTTAGATGAGGATTTTTTGTTTTGAAAATTAGTTTTTTAGAAGGTTGTATTTTGGTTGCTGACTAGGCAAACTCAAAAGGAGAATAAGAAAAATATGCTGTACTACAGCTTTACAATCTTTTTAACCAGGTTCACCGAGCCCTTTAAACGAATAAAATAAATTCCCGAAGGCAGTCCTGAAACATCCATCTTGAGCGAAACCGACTTCCCATCTACAAGAACCTCTCTCAGTTTTTTACCATTTATATCTAACAGTTCCAGCTTTTCTGCCCCTGGTGAAAAATCAAGTTTCAGTTCACGCACTACTGGATTGGGATAAACAGTTAACGTTAGGGCGTCAGAAATTGCGAAATCTACTGTCTTTAGACCTAATTCTTTCACTACACCATTATGATCCTTTTGCAATAGCTGGTAATAGTTTGTTCCATTGGATGGTCGGGTATCTTCCCAGATGTAATTACTTCCAAAGGCGGTCGTACCA
>NZ_JAELTX010000636.1 GCF_016429065.1 Pedobacter sp. ASV17 | reverse complement strand
GTGGTTGACCGGCCACAGCGCCAGAATTGGGTACTCGCTCGCATCGCCGCCCTTTGCTGCCGACGCGGCATCCATGTAGCTGTAAATGGTAATTTTGGTTGTCGTCATCGATTTGTTGCCCGCTGTGGCTGTAGTAGTCGATGCCAGATTCTGCACCGTCGTCCCGCTGCTGTTGCTCTTTGCGTCCTCATCATTGGCCGCTGACACGTTGGACACGACGGAGCTTATGGTCGTCAGGTCAATTTTTTCCGTCAGGTTGTGCAGAATAGGGTCTTGAGCTGGCTGCTCCTCAAAGTCTGCGTAGTGCAGATACCGGCGGTTATGTGAGAGTTTGGCGAATCTCCAAGTTGGCTGCTGGTCGTTCGTGGTTCCTGTGCTTCCGTCGCCTTTAGGCTGCGGTCTCGTAAAC
>NZ_JAELTX010000635.1 GCF_016429065.1 Pedobacter sp. ASV17 | reverse complement strand
GCATTAAAGTTTCCTCTCAACATCTCTCCAAGTCCCTAAAAGCCATACATGATTAGCTCCCCTCCATTGTAAAACATTTCAAGGCACTTACCTGTCCTTGCGCAACGGCCGACTTGAGCTTATGTCCAAACTTCTCTCCAGCGCCAGTCGCCCTCGACGTGCTAGTATGTTCGTTTCCAGTCCCGCCCTGCTGTGTGACTCCATGCGGAACACTATGCGCATGCGCATGTGGCTGCTGGGCACCTAGCGCCGGATCCCTAGCAACGTCGTTGTTGGCTGCCGTAGTGTTGGCTACGCCGGGGTTTTGTGGCCCAGGCTGATGATGCATCGCCGCCGGGTTGACTGTGCCTTGTGCCGCAGCGGGATTGTTCACATTGTTGACGCCCACGCCAGCGGAATGCGCTGTAGG
>NZ_JAELTX010000634.1 GCF_016429065.1 Pedobacter sp. ASV17 | reverse complement strand
ATCTACCACTTGTCAAAACCGTGTGGAAAAGGAGCACTCAATACGTGAAACTCTCTTGCAATAAAAAAGATCATGAAACAATACAATGGTTACAGATATAGTAAAAACCCGGCTCGATGACACACTGTAGATACAACGCTTTATTACACAACGGTACTAAGCACAGGCTGCGGGAACATGTCACTGGTTTGGAGTACAAAACGCTTACATGGTTTCTCGCCCGGTGTGTAAAAAAGCTGTTGTCTGACACGACTAACGGGAAAAGGAATTTCGGACAGCTGCGGTAGGTCGGTTCACCTTGGTGAATACGTTGGGCGGGAGGGGAGTTGTTTTCTTGGTTACACGGTTGAGTGAGTAGCAGCGAATGGCTTCTCTTGTGTAATTAAGGGAATGGGGACGATATAAATAG
>NZ_JAELTX010000633.1 GCF_016429065.1 Pedobacter sp. ASV17 | reverse complement strand
CCGGTATGCACCGCCATGAGACTGTCCAGTTTCTCATCAGCCAAGGAGCGCCAGTTGATGAAATGTAAGTTTTGTTTTTCACACTATGTGTACATGGGTTTTGCTCACCATGTCAAGCACTTATGAACACGTCTGGGACTTTGTGTTTCGAGGAAAATGCAACGACTCCCAGCGTCAACAGCTCCGGTGCATAACCGACAACGCAGGCGGAAACTGGTTCGAAGAACAAAACTTTCCCCTGATACACAGAATAGTATTGGAAATGTCTACAAAATCGCTAGCAACAGAACTGGACGAGAATCCAACCTCGGTATACCTCACGGATGCCCAAGGACGGACGGCTTTGGACTGGGCGACTGCGAGGGCTCAGTTACAAGACATTCGCCTTTTATTATCGTACGGTGCTGACC
>NZ_JAELTX010000632.1 GCF_016429065.1 Pedobacter sp. ASV17 | reverse complement strand
CGGTGGAGGATTGTGGGCTAGTGGTTGAGATGGAGGGGGGTAGAATTGATCGTGTGTTGGACCGAAGGGAAGGGGAAGGGGAAAGGGAAAGTATATAGGCTGGCCGAGTTTGTTATCTGCGTGAGACGAGAGAGTTTGTTGTTGTTGTTGTTATTGTTGTTGTTGTTGATTTGATGTGTTGTATGGATTCTTGGCATGAGCCATGAATGTAGCCTTTCTCAAGTAGACGCGAATAATCTATATTGATTTATGAATTTGCAAATCTAGCAACGATTTTTATATATTATGCTCATTTTGCTTTTTTCGTTTAATGATATATTTTCTTTGATCCCCGCGTCGAGTTTTATGCAATAGTCATTGTCTGTCAGCAAAGTGTCAGCAGCGCGGAACTCCTTTACCAGTAGCACTTC
>NZ_JAELTX010000631.1 GCF_016429065.1 Pedobacter sp. ASV17 | reverse complement strand
CACTTGACCCGGTCGGTGAAGAGACTCATATCGGCGCCGACAACCCGTACTACTATGTCTGCCTCGCTGGACAGTTCTCGCGCAAGTGCCATCCCCACTACCTCGACCAGGAGGTGCACGCTAAACTGTCTCGTCCCGGTGCTCTCGACGGGCTGCGCATCCACACGGACGAGCTTGAAGAGGTCATTGCTCGCATCATGCCCGGAACCCTGACCGTCGCCGTTGTCATGGACAGCATGGACTGGTTCGACCAGGGCTCCCAGGCTGCCGCCAAGCAAGTAACCAAGCTTAACCGCGCCCTCCAGATGGGCGGCCGCGTCATGTTGCGCTCTTCGGCACTTAGCCCCTGGTACATCAAGGTCTTTGAGAGCCACGGCTTCACTCCCAAGTGCCACGGCGCCAGGAAGGAC
>NZ_JAELTX010000630.1 GCF_016429065.1 Pedobacter sp. ASV17 | reverse complement strand
ACTCATAGCAAGGCGTTGCAGCTCCGAATCAAGGTTGCGTAACAGCTCAAACAGCTGCCTGCCCTTTCTGGCGGTAAGTGTGGCTAAGTCCAACTGTGGCACAGACTCCAAGGACACACTAGCCACATTTGATCGAAGTGGACCCGGGCTTTCCTTTGCCCGTACCCACTAACCACGGCGCATGTTGATTGGTCCAGACTGCATTTTTCCCACCGCCCAACGCTCCTTTCGCGAACCCTAGCGGCCACACACTTTCTCGATTTTTCGCCCAAATTTTCCTTTTCGTGGGTTTGTACGCCTGGCTGACGCTTTTCCCACTGCTAATCCACTCCATCCCATCACCATCCGACTTCACGGCAGCCAGGTCAAGACAAACTTGCACCACCACACACTGGCAAGATGAAGGTAAG
>NZ_JAELTX010000629.1 GCF_016429065.1 Pedobacter sp. ASV17 | reverse complement strand
AGGTGCAGAAGTGTCATAGTGATGAAGAGGGTTGACGTTTAGGTCCGTAGTCATGACTTTGTGTAAAAGCTCCGAGGGGCTGGTGACGGAGCGCGTCGGATAAGGCGGACTGCCGGTGAGTGCATAAAAGAGCACGCCTCCGAGGGACCAAATGTCTATCGCATGGCTATATCTCTGGCCAGGTACACGGCGCATCTGTCTCCCACGGGCGCGGATTCCGTTTTCATCATACTCGGTATATTCGGTGTATACTTCCGGGGCACAGTATAGCAGCGTGCCACAAAAGGTGCGCAAAAACGTTACCTCACTATCGACCATTTTGGACAAACCAAAGTCGGTGAGCTTGACATCCAAGGGATCGAGAGAGTTGATGAGGATATTGTCAGGCTTGACATCGCGATGTGTAATAT
>NZ_JAELTX010000628.1 GCF_016429065.1 Pedobacter sp. ASV17 | reverse complement strand
GCCGTCATGACCCTATCCTGCCCAGGCACAGTATCGACGAGGTAGCTCATCCAGGCGTGCCAGCCCGGCTCGATCTGAGCGGCGTCGTAGTCATGCTTTGCGTACTCGACCCAGCGCGTGCGGAGGGGGAGTTCGTCGCCGTTTTCGAAGAATTTGTTGCCGGCACGGTCGGTGCCTACAAGGCGGCCGTATTTCGTGTCACCTGTTTTACGAGTGAACAAAGCGTTAGCGATTTGTTTTTAAGGGTTTATATTCGAGTACAGTCGGGTTGGTTGTTGGAGGCACGTTTGCCGCGCGGATTAGGTCGGAGTTGAGGTGACGAAGTTGGGGCGCGGCGGGAGGGGTTGCATACCGATGTACTGTTTGTCGAAAATGGCTTGATTAGCTGCTAAGTGTCGTTAGATGTCGAA
>NZ_JAELTX010000627.1 GCF_016429065.1 Pedobacter sp. ASV17 | reverse complement strand
CCTAGTCTTAACACAATTCTTTCTTTACCTGCAGCGACGGCTGTCTATGGGACTGTAGTACTACGGATCGAGTCCGAGATCTTCAGTCTTTTCTCTGGTGTTGTCCTAAATGGTGTTAATTCTCTCATAGAAGGGACTAAGAAGTCTTTTGGCGTATCTAGGTAGGCGTGACGATCCAATAGATTAGTTTGAGTGGCGAATAACCTGGACAAGCTAACTGCCGTTTGATACATTTCACACACATTCCATACTAAACGTACTAAATTAAGTCCCCTTGCAAGCACTGCGCATTTCGTAAGCCCAATTGTAGATACTAAGTAGACCCCAGAGATCAGTATGCCTCAGAGAAGGCCCCAGGCGACGAAAGTCGTTGTACGCGACGTCCTCCGCTAGTTACCCTATGTTTAAGG
>NZ_JAELTX010000065.1 GCF_016429065.1 Pedobacter sp. ASV17 | reverse complement strand
ACTCTCAAAAAAATCTTGTGATAGGTTTTTTCGGCCAAGTCGTTGGGCACAATCGCAAAATCAATGGTTAGCTTATTTGCAGTGCTGGCTTTGGATACGAGGGAAGTTTTACCATTGTCCTTTACCCTAAAGGCCATAATGCTAATATCCGATGATTTTAATGAAGAACCCACTTTCACCTTTCGGTTAAGGTTTTTGTTCTCTCTTCTTAAATTTTCGGTTTGCTCGTTATAGTTATTGATACTGGTTTTTAAACTGTCTCGCTCGGTCTTCAAAAAGGAGTTTTCCTGTTCCAAAAGAACAATTTGGTTGTTGTAGCTCTTCACAAAATCTCTCAATGAGCTAATTTGTTTGTGTGCTTCATCCAATTCTTTTTGGGTGAGTTCGCCCTTTTTTAAGGCCAGTTTAAGCTCTGCTATTTTTGCCCTTGCCAGTTTTTGTTCCTCAATAAGTCTATCGTTAAGGGTCACATTCAAGAGGTTCACTCGGTCGAGTTCCACTTCAATTTTTTCCACCTCTAATTTTAAACGATCTTTTTCTGTACTGATGGTAACAAACCTGCTGGTTTGCTGTTGATCTCTAAAATAGAGATAGCCATTTATGCCTAGCAATGCAACAATTACAACGATGAGAAAGTAAACCTTATTCCGATCTACCTTGTTATCTACAGCTTTTTCTTGTGTCTGCATTATTTTTTTGAGTCTCTTAAAATAAAATCTGTAGCGCTAATGATTTGCTAACTTAACAAAAAATCAAAAAAGTATAAAAATAATGTCACTTTTGTATTTAAAACACTAAAAAGTTCGTTAACCTATTAGCGTATCAACAAACCCTTCAGAATGTTCAAATTTCTATCCAAGTATAACATCGCATTTGCACTTCTTCTCTCGATTGCTTCCGCTTCTACCTTAAACGCTCAACAAGAAACAAAAATTGTACCCAAACGTGAATTTAGAGGTATATGGGTGGCCACGGTAACCAATATCGATTGGCCTTCTAAACAAGGACTTAACGCCGACCAGCAAAAACAAGAACTGATAGCGATTTTAGATCAACATCACAGGAATGGAATGAATGCTATTATTCTACAAATTAGGCCTACGGCTGATGCTTTTTATGCGAAATCAAGAGAATTGTGGAGCCATTGGCTGTTGGGTAAACAGGGCGCAGTGCCAGCAGCGGGTTACGATCCTTTGGCTTTTGCTATTAAAGAAGCACATGAGCGTGGAATGGAACTGCACGCTTGGTTCAATCCTTACAGAGCAACCATGTCGGCCAGAGCAGTAACCCATCCTGATCATATTACCAATAAAAGGCCAGAACTATTTTATACTTACGGTGGTCAAAAATTATTCGATCCAGGAATCCCTGAAAATAGAGAGTACATTACCCAAGTGATTTTGGATGTAGTAAAGGGGTATGATATCGACGGTGTACACTTTGATGATTATTTCTATCCTTATCGAATCTCAGGTCAGGTTATTAACGATTCGGCCACTTTTGCGAAATATCCCAATGGTTTTACCAAAATAGACGATTGGAGAAGAAATAACGTAGACATGTTGGTGAAGATGGTGAACGACAGCGTTCATTACTATAAAAAGCACATCAAATTTGGCATTAGCCCCTTTGGTATTTGGCGAAATTTCAGAGAGGATACTTTAGGTTCTAAAACCAACGGCCTATCCAACTACGGAGAACTTTATGCCGATTCTAGAAAATGGATTAAGGAAGGTTGGGTCGATTATATCAATCCTCAAATTTATTTCTCCTTTTCCAGGGCTGCGGCGCCATTTAAGGTGCTGTTAGATTGGTGGGGCAACAATACCTATGGTAGGCACCTGTACATTGGTCAGGCAGCTTATCTTATTCACGATGGTTCTACCAAGAGAGAACCTGCTTGGGCAAGACCAAATGAAATTCCTAATCAAATTAGAGCCATTAGGGCTAATAATAGAGTGCAGGGAAGCGTTTATTTTAGTTCGAAATCGCTTTCAACCGTAGCGCGTGGTTTAGCAGATTCTTTGCGAAACAACTTTTATAAATATCCTGCTTTGCCACCTCAAATGCCGTGGATAGATGATGTGGCTCCCAATGAACCTCAACATTTAACAGCGGAAGCTCAGAGTGATGGGATCAATATTAAATGGGGCAAACCTTTGAAGGCTAAAGATGGCGAAACGGCATCCGGATATGTGGTTTACCGTTTTGATGAAGGAGAAAAAATTACAGTGCTAGACGCTAGAAATATTGTTCACATCACTTTTGAGGATTATACCTTTTTTCTGGATACCAATGTGGAAAAAGGAAAGCGTTACAGTTATTTGGTCACGGCGCTTGACCGTATCAAAAACGAAAGCGATCCAAGCGGACCAGTGGGGGTAGAGGCTAAATAGAAAAAGCCTACGAAATATTTAAGTTCCGTAGGCCATCTGTATTTGGGTTAGTTGCATTTGTGTGTGATCATCTATTACGTAGAAGGAAGAGAAAACGCTACAAAATGTAGGATAATAAAAAAGGACGACCAATGGGCCGTCCTTTTTTGTGTATTGAAATCCGTAGATTAATTTTCTGGTAACAATACCAAACGGATGTAATTGTCTCCGTTTAAGTATTTTTGGGCAGCAGCTTTGGTGGCTTCTACCGTTACACCGTTAATGCGTGCGGTATTCCCTAAAACTTGATCTAAGTTGTCACCATATTTTAAGCGATTGGTTAGGTAATTTACCCAGAAAGCATTTTCGCGAAGACTCAATTCTTCTTGTCTTAGCTCTTCAGATTTGAATTTCTGCAAATCTTCTGCTGTAACACCGTTTTGTTTGAAGGCATTTACCTCTTCCAATGCAGCATTAATTAGTTTGTCTACGTTAGCCTTAGCGCAGTTAAATGAAATGGTAATGAAGTATTGGGCTGTTGGATATTTTTGCACGCTTAATGAAACGCCAGGACTATAAACACCACTTTCTTTCTCGCGGAGACGTTCAGTGATTTTAATATCTAACGATGCTTTTAAAGCATCTAACATCACATTGTTTTCGGCATTGTAAGTATAGTTGTCATGGAAAACCAATTGAACGGTTACCTTATCTTCCAAACCTTTTTTAACCGCTTTGCTTACTTTGCCTTTCGGAGGATTAACACCGTTGTCAACAAAGTTCTCGTTTCTGTTTAACGATGGCAAGCTTGCCAAATAAGTCGTAATCAACGGCTTGATTTTCTCTACGTCAAAATTACCTACAAACACAAAAGTTTGTCCACTAGCATCTGCAAAACGGTCTTTGTAGAAGGCATAAGCTTTATCTAGATTGATCTTGTCGATATCCGAAAGATTGGTAGGCATGCCACGTTTGTGATAGTTGGCCATTACCGCTTGTACAGTATCTGCAAAAACACTGGTGGGACTGCTATTTTTATTAGCGGTAATTACCTTGTAATCGCTGATGTTTTTATTGAAGATCTCAGCGTCTTTACGCGGATTAGTTGCATAAGCGTAAATCAACTGGAAAGCGGTTTCAAGATCTTTTGGCGAAGCACTTCCTGAAAAGCCTTGGTAAAGATCGTTAATGTATGCGCCAGCGGAAGCTGTTTTTCCAGCCAAGTACTTGCTCAATTGCGTAGGGTTAAAGTCGCCCACACCACTCTGTGCAATAAGGTTGGCATTATCTGCCGATTGAAAATCTTCGTCTTTAGCTAACGAAGAACCTCCTTTAGCAAATGAAGTGAAAATGATCTGGTCATTTTTAAAATCGGTAGGTTTCAATACCACTTTAACACCGTTACTTAGGGTTAATGAGGTTACGCCAATTTTATCATTTTTGGTTTGGCTAACAATTGTTCCAGCTTTTGGTGCTTGCGCAATAAGTGGTTTGTTTACGGTATTGTCAACATAAGGAGTTATACCGTTACCAGCATTTTTAATAGCAGCTAGCAAAGCCGCTTCGGTGGGTAGGTTTTCTTTTTCCTTTTCAGGTGCCTGAACCACGATGATTTGGTTGGTTTTGGTCACCATTGCTTTTGCAGCAGCATTGATATCAGCTAGGGTGATATGTTGTAAGGTTTTTTTAGATAATTCGTAAGAGTACTCTGCCGAAGGCATAGCTGCACCAATTAAGAAATTATTAAGGTATTGCTGTACATAAACCGCAGATTTGGTTTTGTCTTTTTCCTTGAATTGTTTCTCAACACCAGCTTCCATTTTTTTCTTTGCTGTTTCCAATTCTCCAGCCGTGAAACCAAATTTAGCCATGCGTTCATTTTCAGCAACGGCCGCAACAACTGCTTTTTGCAATTCAGCGCCAGTTTTGGCAACGGCAAAAGTTTGTAAGGCACTAACGTCCCAAATAAATCCACCTTGGTAAGGGCCGTAATTGCTTTGGGCAGCTAAAAACGGAGCATTACCTTTTTGAGTAATTTCCGCAAAACGAGCAGCCATCATGCTGTTGATCAGGCTTTGCGTTAACTGTAATTTATAATCACTTTCTGTTTTTACAGGGCCTTGTTTCTGCTTGTAAATTACCTGGGCAACGTTGTACGGTTGTTCCTTGTCTGTTACCAATTTGATAAGCGGTTGTATATTGTCAGGAACATTGTAATAAGGTCTAGCTCTCTCGTTAGTTGGGTTGGTTAAACCCGAGAAATTAGCGATAATCAGTTTTTCTACTTCGTTCATATCAAAATCACCAACGGCAATTACCGACTGAAGATTTGGACGATACCAATCTTTGTAGAAATTGCGGATCTTATCATGGGTGAAAGTTTGTAATAGTTGAACATCGCCAATAGGCAAACGTTTAGCATATTGAGAATTGCCTAGTAGCAATGGTAAAAGTTGTTTTCTAATTCTTTCGCCAGCATCTTTACCACGTTGACGGTCTTCCTCTATAATTACGCCACGTTCGTTGTCAATTTCTTTGCCGTCCATACTTACTTTACCCGCCCAGTTGGCCAAAATTTTAAAACCAGTTTTAAAAACTTCGGCGCTGTCTGTTGGAATTGGCAATTGGTAAACCGTTTGGTTAAAGATGGTATAGGCATTAAGGTCGGCGCCAAAACGTACACCCGCTTTTTGTAGGTAATTGATGATTTCGTTTTTAGGGAAATCTTTGGTGCCATTAAAAGCCATGTGCTCTGTAAAGTGCGCTAAACCTAATTGGTCGTCATTTTCCATCAAAGAGCCAATCTTATTGCCTAAGTACAATTCGGCTCTGTTTTTAGGTTCAGCATTTTTTTTGATGTAGTACACCAGTCCATTGGGTAGTCTTCCAATTTTAACGCTAGGGTCGTTAGGGATGGTAGTACTTGTTGCAGGCTTAACGGCGGTTTTGGACGTTGGCGCTTCTGCAGGCGCTTTTTTTTGTGCAATTGCAGGTTGAACTAACACTAATGAAAGTGCGCCTACCGCAAGTAAATGCAGGTTTTTCTTCATTGATATAAAATTAGTTAAGTGGATGATTTCCTGAATTTAGAGATTATTTGTGTAATAAAGTTACAAATAGATCTGAGTATCTAGCATCGTCTTTAACCCTTACGCTTTGTCCCTTTATCTTTTTAAACCTTGATAATGATATTTCGTTTATACATTACCCAAAGGATCACATACCAGAAAAGCACGAATGCAATGGCGTATGCTAGCGAAGCATTCAAAGGATTGGCAAAACTAGAAGCAAACCAAGCTTTGTTCACGTAATTTAATGCACCTATTTTTTCACCCTCGAAATCAATTTTAATCATGTTCAATAATCGAGGCATTAGCCCCGATAAAAAGAAAACCGTGATGGCATTTACGCCGTAAACCACAAAAGGTTTGGTAAATCGGTTGTACTGGTTCACGTCAATCAGCCAATAAGAAAGTGACAGGATTAGGGTTGCCCATCCGCCAGTATACAAAACAAAAGAGCTTGTCCATAATGACTTGTTGATAGGGAAGCTCAAGTCCCAGATAAGTCCACCAATTACAGCAAGTACACCTACAGAAAACAGCCAAGAAATTTTGGTGGCAGCGTCAATGGTTTTGTTTTTTAGATAAACACCCACTAGCACGCCAAACAAACAAGTGCCAATGGCAGGAATGGTGCTTAAAATGCCTTCTGGGTCCCATGTTTTTGCAGATTTCCACAAGTGGGCTTCTGTTAAAATGGTGCGATCGAGCCAAGCACCCAAATTGGTTTCTTTCTCTAAGTTGGCAAAGCCTACACCAGGTACAGGCACAAAAGTCATTAGGGCCCAATAACCAAAAAGGAAGACCACGATGACTTGGAATAGTCTTTTATTGTTCAGTTTCAAAAACAGCACTGCAGAAATGAAAAACACTACAGAGATACGTTGTAAAACCCCAGGAATCCTCACCGTTTTTAAAGATTCCACAAAATTGAAATCGCTAAAGTTTCTTGGGAAAAAGGCCAGTATAAAGCCTAGTAGGAAAAGGGTGAAAGCTCTTTTGAATGCTTTTAAAATGGTTTTCCCATGAGTGCTTTGGTCTTCTCTTTTGCTGCCCATGGCGTAGGCGATAGAAACACCTACAATGAATAAGAAAAAGGGAAATACTAAATCGGTAGGGGTACAGCCGTTCCATTCGGCATGTTCCAAGGGAGCATAAATATGGGCCCAACTTCCTGGGTTGTTCACCAGAATCATGGCGGCAACTGTTAGGCCCCTAAAAAAGTCAAGAGATAATAGTCGTTGTGGTTTGGTTTCCATCGCGTTTAAATAAAAAAATATCTTCTATGTTTTAGTTTGTGTAAACTAAAGATAGAAGATATTTATCAAACCCTCTCTGCCCTTCGGGCATCTCTCCCTAAAAAAGGGAGAGAAAAGGGATATATTTTCCTTCCTTGTAAGAAGGGTGGTGGTTAAAAATGAAATCTCACAAAAGCTTCCATCGCTTCGTAGTCAGCCAAACCTAAGTCGTCATAGATTCGAGCGGTCTCACGATTTCTGTCTTCTGCTCTTTGCCAGAATTCTCTTGGGTCATCGCCAGGGAATACTGGGATATCCTTTTGAGACTGATGTTTGAAAATGGCCAATTTCTTGCGTTCTACTTCGTTAGGGCTCAATGGAACTGCCATTTCAATTTCGTGTGGTTCAAATTCGTGCCAAGCACCACGGTACATCCATAACCAGCAATCGTTAACCCAATCTTCCGTCGCTCTCAAGCGTCTTAAGGCTTCTACAATAATGTTAAAGCAAACGATATGGGTGCCATGCGGATCTTCAAAGTCACCAGCAGCAAAAACTTGCTGTGGCTTAACTTGTTGAAGCAGTTCCATGGTTAACTGAACATCAATTTCAGAAACTGGATTTTTCTTCACTTTACCTGTTTCGTAGAAAGGAAGCGCCATGAAATGGATATGCTCATCTGGCAATCCCGAGAAACGGGCACCAGCAATGGCTTCACCTTTTCTGATCAATCCTTTTACCAATTTGATTTCTTCGGTATCCACTTGATTAGGGCGTTTGTTCGCCATAAACTCACGCATTTCTTCGTAAGTTTTTCTCATGTTGGTTTGGTCGATACCCATTTTTTCAGAGAAATCGATATTGAACTCCACAAAGCGCAATACATCATCATCCCAAACGGCAGTATTGCCCGAAGTTTGGTAAGCTACGTGCACTTCGTGTCCTTGATCAGCCAATCTAATGAAAGTACCGCCCATTGAAATCACATCATCATCAGGGTGTGGCGAGAATACGATCGATCTTTTCTTCGCTGGATTTGCCCTTTCTGGACGTTGGCTGTCGTCGGCATTTGGTTTACCTCCTGGCCATCCGGTAATGGTGTGTTGTAATTTATTGAAAATATCAATGTTGATGTCGTAAACAGGGCCATGTTCGGTCGCTAATTGCGCCATACCATGGTTGTTATAGTCATCTTCTGTTAATTTAAGGATTGGTTTTTTCAGATGTCTAGCCAACCAAATCACCGCTTTACGGGTAAGTGCCGGTTGCCAATCGCAATCTCTAGCTAACCAAGGGGTGTTAAATCTGGTTAAGCCTGATGCTGCATCCTCATCCAAAATGAATTCTACATTATCCGAAAGTTGAAGGTAGGTAGCAGGAACTTCACTCGAAATTTCTCCCTCTACCGCTTTCTTGATAATCGAAGCCTTTTTCTTGTTCCAAGCCATCAAGATAATTTCTTTAGCCTTGAAAATGGTGCCGATACCCATGGTAATGGCTTTGGTTGGTACGTTAGATTTACCACCGAAATCACGGGCGGCATCCCTACGCGTAAGGTCATCCAAAGTTACTAGGCGAGTACCTGAGTTCGGTGCTGAACCTGGTTCGTTAAAACCAATGTGTCCCGTACGTCCGATACCTAAAATCTGAATATCCAGTCCGCCAACACTTTCTATTTTCTTTTCATAGTTTAAACAGAAAGCTGGAATTTCTTCAAGTTTTAGGGTGCCATCAGGAATGTGCACGTTGTTTTTGTCGATGTCGATATGATTGAAAAGATTTTCATTCATAAAGACCACATAGCTTTGTACTGCATTAGGCTGCATTGGATAGTACTCATCCAAGTTGAAGGTAATTACATTTTTGAAGCTAAGACCTTCTTCTTTGTGCAATCTAACCAATTCTGCATAAACCGCAACTGGGGTTGCACCAGTAGCCAGGCCTAATACAGCTTTTTCATTTTTTTGTTGTTTTTCTTTGATTAGCGAAGCGATGCGGTTCGCAACACTTAAAGAAGCCTCCTTTGGATTTTTAAAAATACTTACAGGAAGCTTTTCGAACCTCGTTTCTTCTAATAGATTTAATCTTGCCATTAATCTTTGGTTTTTTATTGAACGGAGCAGTAAATATAGGACAGTTAAATAGAAAAAAAAATAGATAAAACTTGCAAAAACCCTCAAGCTGGATAAAAACACCCTTTAAAGGCCTGTTTAGGGCTTTATACTTTTTAAAAAAATTAAAAAACATTCGATTTGCTTGTTGTTGGAGGTAGATTGTGGGCGCCGAAATCAAAAATGCTTGTTATTTTTAGCTAAACATCTTGTACATTACACCACCCAAATTTTAAGCTTGTTTGTCATGAAAAATCAGATAGAAGACTTTTATCAAAAATCTCAAAAAGAAGAAAAACTTATCATCGGTTTAATGTCTGGCACCTCAATGGACGGACTGGATATTGCCCTTTGTTCATTTAAGGGACATGGAAGTGGTACCGAAATCAAGTTGCTCAATTTTAAAACAGGAGATTATTCGGAAACTTTCCGAAAGCAAGTGAAGGGGATTTTTTCAAAGCGAGAGGTGGATTTGGAAATGGTGTGTTTGATGAATGAACAGGTGGCGCTTACGCATGCAGCTCTGATTAATGAGGCTATCGCAGAATGGGGGTATCAAAACTCACAAGTAGATTTTATCGCCAGTCATGGCCAAACCATTTATCATGCACCTAAGTCGTTGCATCAGCAAGAAGGTTTGCCTAATGGGACTTTGCAAATTGGCGATGGCGATCATATTGCAGTAAACACAGGAATTGTTACGCTGAGTGATTTTAGACAAAAACATATTGCTGCTGGTGGAGAAGGAGCGCCTTTGGCCGTTTACGGCGATTATTTGATCTTTTCAAAAACAGGTGAAGATCGCATCATGCTAAACATTGGCGGCATTGCTAATTTCACCTATTTGCCGGGAGACTTAGACGCTTCCAAAGTGTTTTCTACGGATGTTGGCCCAGGCAATACATTAATGGATCAATATGTGCAAAAGCATTTCGAAGGCTTGTATTATGATAAGGATGCAGCCATTGCAAAGCAAGGCCAAGTAAATAACCCACTGTTGGAAGCATTGTTGGCAAACGACTTTTTCAAGGCAGAATTCCCCAAAACCACAGGCCCAGAGCTGTTCAGTTTAGCCTATTTGGAACTTGCACAGCAAAAAAGTAATACGCAAAGTTTAAGACCTGAAGATGTAATGGCTACCTTATGCCATTGTTCTGCTTATGGCATTATCGAGGCGATAAAAAGAGCGTTAGAGAAACTTTCAAATCCAGTGCTGTACTTAAGTGGCGGTGGTATGCACAATCCTTTATTGTTATCACTGCTCAAACAGGAACTTCCTCAAATTTCCTTTAAAACTACTGCCGATCTGGAGATCGATCCAGATGCCAAGGAAGCCGTTTTATTTGCATTATTAGCAAATGAAACCTTAAGCGGAAGCCAAACATATTTTGGCGAAAGGGAAGGTGTGCCTTCTGTTTGCATGGGTAAGATTAGTTTGCCCAAATAAATTTTGGATTTTTTGGAGGTTTATTTGCGGTTTAATGCCAACAATTGCAGATATTTACGCCTGAATAGACCTGTGTCTGTTCGGAAATAGCGAAATTGCTGAAAACTAACCACTTATTCACATCAAGTATGAAGAGAATCTACACTTCATGGCGGTCAAAATGGAGGATACTCTGTATGTCGCCGATCTTTTTGCTGTTTTTTTTAACGGCAAATGCACAAACCAATCGTTACGTTATTAGCGGAAAAGTCACTGAAGAGGGGACCAATGCACCAGTTCCGGGAGCGGGAATAAAGGTACAGGGAACCAATTTTGCGGTGGCTGCGGGTAGCGATGGTACGTATTCGCTAGTGGCCAACCTAGCGCCAGGAAATTACCAAGTTTCGGTAACATTTATTGGTTATAAAACGGCAAGTCAACAAATTACGCTAGGCTCAAATAATAATGTTACCGCTAATTTTACCATGGGACAAGATGCCATGGGATTGGATGAGGTAATTGTAACGGGTACTTCACAAGGGACTACACGTAAACAGTTGGGTAACTATATCTCTACTGTAAAAGGCGACGATTTAAACAAAGCGCCTAGTGGTAACGTACTCGCGTCTATGCAAGGTAAAATTGCGGGTGCACAAATTAGCCAGAACTCAGGTGATCCAGCGGGCGGAATGTCTGTAAAATTACGTGGTATCAGTTCAGCGAATTCATCTACGGAGCCTTTGTATATCATTGACGGGGTTATTATGAATAATACCACTACAAGGGTAACCAACACTTCTGGTAACTATGATGGAAGCGGTTTTGTAGGGAATATTGGCCAAAATAGAATGGTAGATATTAACCCTGCCGATATTGAAAGAATAGAGGTGTTGAACGGAGCCTCGGCTGCTGCTATTTATGGATCAAGGGCAAATGCAGGGGTTATTCAAATCTTCACTAAAAAAGGAGTGGCGGGTAAAACCCAAGTGAATTTTAATACCAATTTTACCATTAGTGAATTGCGTAAGAAAATAGAAGTAAACCAATCGCCAGTAAAATTTGGAGGTAGTGTTGATGTACTAACGCAAGATGTTATTGCAATACCTTTGGCTACTACAACGAGCCCTGTTACTCGTTACGATTATCAGGATTATATCTTTAGAACGGGAGTAGGTACAGATAACAACTTGTCTATTTCTGGCGGTAATGAAAATACAAAAGTGTATTCATCATTTGGTTATTTTAACAATCAAGGGATTATCAAGAATACTGATTTTAGGAAGTATAACTTCAGAACAAATTTAGACCAGAAATTAAATAACTGGGCTAGTTTATCTGCAGGCTTAAACTATATCAAAAGTGCTGCTAACGAAAAGCCAGATGGTAACTCTTTCTTTTCGCCAATGAACTCGGTAACCATTATCGGTAACTTCCACGACATTTGGAGAAGAGATGCCAACGGGAACTTAATGGCTGTGGGAGAGAGAGGACGTGTAAATCCAGTTTCTGTAATCGAAGATATTAAACAAAGACAGGAAGTAGACAGAATTATTGCCAATGCTACTTTGAAGCTGAACCCAATTAAAAATCTTACTATAGATTTAACTTTAGGTGCAGATAATTCTTCACAAAACGGAACAACCTATATTCCGCCATATACCTATAATGTTAACGTAGATTTTTTTGGAGGAGGAACAAGTTTAGATGGAACTCAAAATGGTTACGCGAGTACGGCTTCCAATAAAGCATTTATGTTCAATAACGAGATTAATGCAACGTATCAAGGTAAGATTTCGGACCTGTTGACCTCGGTTACTCAAGTAGGATACTCTTATCAATATGAAAGAGGAAGGTATCAACTACTGCAAGGTAGAGGTATGGCGCCCAAAATATCTACAGTTAATGGCGCTGCTACGGCGCTGCCAGGGGTTGATGGTAGAACGGAACTGTCGATCAGCGGAGCGTATTTGCAACAAAACTTCAAATACAAAGACCATTTGTTCTTGACAGGTGCTCTACGTATGGACGAATCGTCTGTGTTTGGAAAGGATAATAGGAACCAGGTTTATGTAAAAGCAAGTTTAAGTTATGTACTTTCTTCGGCAGATTATTGGAAGAATACCAAGATGTCTTCTTGGTGGAATACTTTTAAGTTAAGAGCAGCTTATGGTCAGTCGGGTAACTTAACGGGTATTGGTCCTTATGATCGTATCAATGCCTATAATGGTCAGGCATTTATAGAATACATTTCTTTGTTCAGTCCATTTCAGCTAGCTAATGAGAATATCAAACCAGAGCGTCAGGATGAATTGGAAGTGGGAACAGATTTAGGGTTTTTCAATAATAGGTTAAACTTGAGTTTCAACTATTATAATAAAAAAGTGAAGGACCTATTATTGCCACAGGTAATTGCACCTTCAGAAGGTTACACCAGCTTCTTAAATAATATCGGTTCTTTAAAAAATACCGGTTTTGAAGTTGTTTTAGGTGGAACTCCAATTAAAACCAAAGATTTTAACTGGAACACCAACGTAATTTTTAATAGAAATAGAAATGAGGCGTATAATATCGGAGCAATGAGGCTGTTGAGTACTAATCCAGGAGCGCCTGTAGCCATTATTGATGGTCAGCCGCTGGGGGTATTCTACGGAACTTACTTCGCTAGAAATAGCGATGGAAGTTTAGTTACCAACGCCGCAGGCATCCCTCAACAAGCTAAAGATGGTGCTGGTAATCCACTAAGGAAAGTGTTGGGAAATCCTAATCCAGATTACAATTGGTCGTTCGTGAATGATTTCAGTTATAAACGATTTGGTTTGCGGGTTCAATTAGACGGCGTACACGGTGGAGATGTTTGGAATGCCGATTGGAGAACCAGACAGGGAGTGGGTAATGGTAAAGTGGCCGAGCAAGAGCAATTAGGCCAATTGCCAAGAGGCTACGTTGCCGGAGTGTACGCTATTGAAGAATGGAGGATAGATGACGGTTCTTTTGTGAAATTAAGAGAGATCTCTTTAAGCTACAATATTGGTAAAGTAAAATCTATCAGTAATTTGACGGTAGTGTTGAGCGGAAGAAATCTAATATCTTGGGATAAATACAAAGGTTATGATCCTGAATTAAATTCGGCAGGTCAATCTACGATTTTAAGAAATATAGATTTTGGTTCGGTGCCAATCCCTAGGACTTTTAGTTTAGGTTTACAGGTTAAATTTTAATGGTTTAGGAGGATAAATGATGAGAAATATTAAGAAAAATTCAATATATATAGCCTTTGGCCTCTTAACGCTAACAGGCATGATGTCTTCATGTAAAAAGGATTTTGAAGACCCTTCAAGAGCTAGTACAGAAGTAGCCTTGGGCTCTAGTCAAGCCCTATCTGCGGTAGCAATGGGTGTTAATCGTACCTATACTTTGAGTAGAACAGGTGTTTTGTTTAACTCGGTTGCCGCTTCAGGTTTTGTGAGTAATGAGCTTAGGTTGCTAAATGCAGGTAACATTCCCGAATTGCAATTGAGCACCGGCGGAAGTGCTGTAGATGGAACAAATACTATTTTGTTTAACATGTGGGCATCTTCGTTGAAGGTGATCGACGAAAGTAACAAAGTGATCGCAGGTGCTGAAGCATTGGGTGATAAAAATTATGCCGCTGGCTTAATAGGTTACGTGACTGTTTTTAAGGCACTTTCTTTAGGTACGCTTTCTTCTTTTTGGGAGAAAGTACCCGTAACTGTAGGCAAGGCGGTACCTTTTGTTGACAGGATGGATGGTTATAAGGCTGCTATTGCTGCAATAGATAATGCTTTGACCAAAATAGCGGCTAATCCTATCTCTACGCAGTTTAACAGTACCGTTAATAATATTAACATTGTGAATGCACTACACGCATTAAAAGCCAGATATGCTTTGTTTTCTGGGCAGTATGCGATTGCTTTGAGTGAGGCTAATGCGGTGATTACGCCAACAGTGATTCCTCCAAATAAAAACACAATTAGTTCTGCCGATATCTCACCATTCAAGTTTGATGCGGCCAACGTTAATATCATAGCTTCCGTGGCGAGCTCAAACAATGTTTTTCAGCCAACAGATGCAAATTTGGGCTTGGCAGGAACATTAATTCCAGATGTGAATGATAAGCGCATTCCATTTTACACGATAATGGCAGGTAGCCCTCCTTCCTTGCGTATGGCAGGTTTTGCTACCTCTGTAACAGGATCTTTCCCTATTTTCTTGCCTGGAGAAATTACTTTGATTAAAGCAGAGGCATATGCACGTCAAACTACTCCAGATTTGAATAGCGCATTAACGGAGCTGAATAAGGTAGTTACCAAAACAACGGATATTTTTGGTGTTGCAGCCGGTCTAACGGCTTTAACGGGTTCTTTTACCCAACCACAAATATTGGAGCATATTTATAAGCATCGTTGTATTGAATTGTTTGCTTCAGGTTTAAAGCTAGAGGATATGCGTAGGTTTGGAAGGCCGGTTGGAGAAATGAAACGTCGTTTCATGCCTTATCCTTTTCAAGAAAGAGATAATAACCCTAACACCCCGGCTAATCCGGCATTCTAAAATAAAAAAAAGGTCCCGTGCGTACGGGACCTTTTTTTTATTTTCGGTGTTTAAATGATTTGTAAATCTTTTGCTTGATAAGCGGTAAGCATATCGTCATCCGCATCTAGCTCTGTGATTAGATAGCTAATATTTTCTAAGCCTGCTACCTTTAAGCGTAGGGTGATCCCCAATTTCTCAGAGATACATAGGATAGCCGTTTTTTTAGAAGAAGCAATCATGGCCTTTTTCAACTGATTGATTTCCCAATCGGTATCGGTAACGCCATCGGCAGGGTGTAGCGCACTGGTTCCCATTAAGCAAAGGTCTGCTCTAATATCGGCCAGTTGACTAATTACATGCCCGCCGTAGCTGATCTGCGAGTTTTTGGCAAACAATCCACCAATTAAAATCACTTCTATTTTCTCATATTTGGCCAGTTCAACGGCTACCAAGGGACTAATGGTAATAAAAGTAGCGTGCAAGTGCTGGGGCAGTTGCTTGGCCAACTCAATTACTGTAGTGCCACCGCCTGTTAAAACCACCATACCGTCTTTAATGAGCGATGATGTTTTTTTGGCAATGTTGATTTTCGCATCCTTAGCGTAAACCTTACTGTCGTCAAAAGAAGATTGGTAAGATTTAGAAAGCGCACCTCCGTGTACTTTGTTGAGCAGATTGTCATCAGCGAGCTCCTGTAAATCTCTTCTTATGGTGTCTTCTGATACATTTAATAAATCTACCAGATCAGAACTGAGCACACGATTATGCAGATTGATCTGGCGCATGATGATATTATGTCTTTCTTTTTTTAACATTTTTCTATTCTAGTATTTGGCAAGCTCAAGGTAGTAAAAAATCTCTTTAGTTGTTAGTAATTGCAGATTTTAACAATGAATTGATGCGGAGTTTTGCGGAGTTCTGTCTGGAATTACTTCTTTTTTGTTAAAAATTTGTTAAAAATTAGTAGTTTTTTATAAAAAAAATAAGATATTTACTTTCATGTTCGTAAAAATGCGTTAATATGCGTTTTTAGTTTTGAAGCTAATTTTTATAATAACCAAATTAAAATTTATGAAAAGACAACTACTCATGCTTTTGTTGAGTGTTATTCTTGTCACCGTAAATGCTGTGGCCCAGCAAGTGACAGTAACGGGAAAAATAACATCATCAGGGGATGGTTTGCCTATTCCAGGTGCAACAATTCGGGTGAAGGGAAGTGCTGGCGCTACCCAGACCAATAACGATGGTATCTATACTATCAAGGCTAATCAAGGAGACATCCTTCAGTTTGCTTATATGGGCATGACTGCACAAGAACGTACAGTTGGAAGTAGCACTACGATTAATATTGCTTTGGTTGAAGATTCAGAAGGTCTTAACGAGGTCGTAGTGGTAGGATACGGTACGCAGAAAAAAGGAAGTTTAACTGGTGCAATTACTTCGGTAAATGTGGAGAAAGTATTCGGTAACCGTCCGATTCCTGATGCGGCCAGAGGCTTACAAGGTGCAGTGCCAGGACTTTCGGTAGTGGTACCTAGTGGTGAAGTGGGCTCGGACCCTATTATCAGGATTCGTGGTCAAATAGGCTCGGTTAATGGAACAAATAATCCGCTAATATTGGTGGATAATGTGGAAATTCCTAGTATGCAATATGTTAATCCAAATGATATTGAAAATATAAGTATACTAAAAGATGCGGCCTCAACTGCCATTTATGGTTCTAAAGCAGCTTTTGGTGTCATTTTGATTACTACGAAAAAAGGTGCTGGAGCAACAGGAACTAAAGTTACCTATTCAAACAATTTTATTTGGCAGTCTCCATTTAAGGATATTGATATTGCTGGCATTGACGGTTTAGAATATACTTTGGATGCGCATGAAAATATGAAACAGCCGGGGCCTGCCGGAGGTTTTTGGCGTATCGATAGAACAAGTTTCCAGAAAATTAAAGACTGGCAAGCGAAATATGGAGGCGTTGTTGGTAACGATGATCCAATAGTTTACGGACGTGACTGGTATTGGGATGGCGCTCAGAAATTTGGGTATCGAATTTATGACCCTGTTGCGGCAATGGTGAAGGATCATAATTTTTCGCAGATGCATAATCTTGGCTTAAATGGAAAAAGTGGAAATACAAACTACAATTTAAGTGTTGGTTACTTAGGGCAGGAGGGGATGATGAAGCCTGCTAAGCATGACGATTATAGAAGGTTTACTCCTTCATTAACTTTAACTACTAAAGTTACCGATTATTTAACGATTCGTGGTGGAGTAAGATATGCAGATGGCACAAAGCGTAACCCAACATCGTTAAACTCCGATGCTTTTGCGGCTGACCCATGGTTGTATCTTTATCGCTGGAGTCGCCTATTCCCAATTGGAGTACAAGAACAAGGCCAAGATATCATAGATCCAGCTTTTTCTGCTCGTATGTCTAATGACCAAATTCGTGCTGAGAAATTTTTAAATCTGGATTTGGGTACCACTATTAATATCACCAAAGCTTGGGATATACAGGCTGATTACGCTTATAGCACTCAAAATAATTTACTCACTTCTTCTGTTCCTTATGTACAAGGTCGTACCCATTGGTACGGGGTAGAGGCGCTTAGAGATGGAAACGGGGCTCAGGTATATGTGGATGAGAATGGAAATCCTACCAATACAGGAGGAATACCCGCTTATAAGTTTCCTTTAACAGATCATACCTTAAAAGCAAATACGTATTTTTCTCAAGATAATTTTAGGTCAAAACGAAATACCCTTAATATTCTATCCAATTATAAGTTGGATTTAAAGGATCATCAGTTTAAGTTTTTGGTTGGAAGTAATTTGGTTGCCTATGATTTTTCTAGTCAATATTCAACAAGAACTAATTTATTGAACAATGATAATCCACAGTATAATTTTGCTGTTGGAACCGAAACGTCAGGAGGGTCTGCAAATTGGGATTCTCAATTTGGGGTTTTTGGTAGGGTTAATTATGCCTATAAGGATAAATACCTTTTAGAAGCCACTTTGAGACGAGATGCAACATCTGTATTTCAAAGAGCTGATTTGAAATGGAGAACTTATCCCGGAGCTTCAGCTGGGTGGGTCATTTCTAATGAAGACTTTATGAATAACCTGAAGTCTACTGTAAGTTTTGCAAAACTTCGTGCATCATGGGGTTTTATAGGCGATCAGTCTGTAGCTAATCTAATTACTTTAGCGTCTATGGGCTATAGTAAAAACTCATGGTTAACTAGTGGAGGTGTTCCAAATTTTCAGTTAGGAACTCCACCTGCTCTACCGAAGGATGTTACTTGGCAAGATATCGAGCATATGAACCTAGGCGTTGACTTCAGGTTTTTCAACAACAAACTAGGTGTTACAGCCGAAGTATTTCAACGCTATACCAGAAATATGATTCTTGGAGGCGAGGCGCTTCCT
This sequence comes from Pedobacter sp. ASV17, assembly GCF_016429065.1. Lineage (GTDB taxonomy): Bacteria > Bacteroidota > Bacteroidia > Sphingobacteriales > Sphingobacteriaceae > Pedobacter. The sequence continues at coordinate 12,259 of NZ_JAELTX010000065.1, read as the reverse complement.
GCTACTTATGGTGCTGCTCCTCCTGTTGGTAATTTTGGGGATTTAAGGACGCGTGGATGGGAAATAAATCTGGATTTTAATCACCAGTTTGGTAATGGTCTTCGTTTAAGTATCGATGCAAATCTAGCAGATGCAGTAACCTTTATTACTAAAGGAACTGATCATAACCTGGCTTGGGAAAATAGACTATTAAGTAATCCTTATTCTACAGGTCGAAGATATGGTGATGTGTATGGCTTTGTTACTGATCGCTTATATCAAAAGGAAGATTTTGTTTACGATAGCAACGGTAATTTTGTGCAAACGAACATTGTTTGGAACGGAACGAGTAAAAGAACGAATAAATTAGTAGGAAATAACCCTGTTTATCAAACCTACTTTGAAGACGGTAACCAAACAATGTTGATCAGTCCTGGTGATGTAAAATTTGTGGATGTGAACGGAGATGGGTATATCGACGCGGGTAACGGGACAAATGGTAATCCGGGTGATAGGGTGGTTGTGGGCAATACAACCCCCAGGTATCAATACGGCTTCCGTGTTGGTGCAGATTATAAAGGATTTAGCTTGTCCTTGTTCTTTCAGGGTGTGGGTGAAAGAAAAATTTGGGGTAGTGGACAATTGGCCATCCCTGGATACTTTGCCAAGGAGGGTGCTATGCCGCAGGCCATCGCTGGTAACTATTGGAAGCCAGACCGTACTGATGCGTTTTATCCAAGAGCATGGAACATGAATGGGGCTGATGAAGGATATGTAATGAGAACCCAAAGCAAATACATGCTAGATATGTCTTATCTAAAAATAAAGAACATTACCTTGGGGTATAGCCTGCCTACCTCTCTACTGAAAAGAATTAAGGTGGCAAATGCACGAGTTTATATCTCATTGGAGAACTTCATAACCTTTGATAATTTAAGAGGACTGCCAATTGATCCAGAAGCGATTTCGGGTGTTTCTATGCTGCGTTCTGGTGGGAATTATAACTTAGGTCGTACAGGTACTTCAAATCCTGCATTCAAATCGGCTTCAGCAGGACTTCAAGTTGGTTTTTAATTGAAAGGAAGAAAGAAATGAAAATAACATTTAAAATAATATTCGTCTTTATAGTAATTGTTTCCGCGGGCTGCAAGAAATTTTTAGACCGTCCACCTTTAACTGTAGATACTGACGAAACCGCTTGGACAAGCGAAGAGAAGTTGCGCCTTTATGCCAACAAATATTATACAGAATTTTTTGTAGGCTATGGTAACGGTTATACCACTACTGGTGCACCACTGGTAGGCTTTACCAATAGTGATGATATGGTGGTTCAGGGTAATCAACCTAACTTTACAAGAGCCGTGCCAAATAGCGGTATTTGGAGTTATACTACTGTCCGCTCGATTAACATCATGTTGGATAGGATAGAAACAAAAATGTCGGGTATTTTAAGCCCCGCGGCAAAAACGCATTGGTTAGCTATCGGTCGATTTTTTAGGGCTTTTAGGTATTCGCAATTGGTGCAAAATTATGGCGATGTACCTTATTATACACGAGAGATATTTGATAACGAGCCAGATGAATTGTACAAGCCCAGAACGCCCCGTAATGAGGTGATGGATGGAGTGTATGATGATCTGAAATTTGCGATGCAAAACGTTCGTTTAGATGATGGTGATCAAAATGTAAACCGATATGTAGTTGCAGGTTTTGTTTCAAGGTTGGCTTTGACTGAGGGCACATGGCAAAAATATTATTACAAGAATAATACACAGGCTAAGAAATTTTTGGACCTTGCTGTGGAAGCTGCCGATATGGTCATTTCTAGTGGAAGGTATGATATTAACACCGATTATAAAACCATTTTCACTTCTAAAGAGCTAAAAGGAAATAAGGAATGCGTATTATACAGAAATTATGATCCTGCTGTGGGAGTTACTCATGCCATTGCTTCTTATGGTAATTTAGCAGAATCTACTCTTAATGGGCCTACCTCAGATTTGCTAAAAGCATATATCCTCACTAACGGACAAACATGGGAAAATCCAGGTACGGTAAACGCATCTTTTAATTTGGATAACATGATTGTAACTCGTGACTCTAGATTTGAGGCGACTTTTTATAGTAAGCCTAGTCTATTAAATAGAGGCGCTTATTATTACATTACCAAGTTCTTGCCGCGTGAGGTGGAGAAACGTACTCAAGTGGATATGTTGCCTATGCCTCCAGAATTTACTGGCGATAAGAATGAAACTGACGCTCCAGTGTTACGATATGCAGAAGTGCTATTGAATTGGATTGAGGCTAAGGTTGAGTTGGATGATTTAGGGGGTGGCGTGGTTACACAAAGTGACATCGATAAATCTATCAATAAAATTAGAAATAGGCCTTTAGCTCCAGAGGCAGTGACTAAAGGGGTGGTAAAGACAGCTCCACTTAGTTTAGTGGCTATTCCAGCTGATCCTAGTAGAGATCCACAGGTTTCTGCTTTGTTATGGGAGGTAAGAAGAGAGCGTAGAATGGAATTTGCTTTTGAGACCCTCCGTTTAGCAGACTTAAGAAGATGGTCTAAATTGGAATATATGGATAATAACCTGAATACCGATTTGATCACAGGAGGATGGATTAATTTCCAAACGCAATTACCTTCTGTTTTAACTGCGGCAAACGTAGGGAAAATAGCTGTAGTAAGTGCAAACGGAACCGAAGTGGTTTACAATGGCACTAACGCTGCAGCCATGACCGGTTTTTATAAAAACTTAACGAATGTTGCTCGTTTGCCGTTTATCAATCAAGCTAATATCAATCCGTACTTAACGCCGGTTGGTATTGTAGAGATGAATGATTATAAGGCCAGAGGTTATGTGTTGAAGCAAACTCAAGGCTGGCCGCAAAATTAAAATTTACGTATTTAAATATTAGGTAATTATAATATGGAACTATTATATAAAATATCAAAAGTAAGGGTGTTGGCTACTCTTGTTGGGTTGCTAATGATAACCTCATGTAAGGATGATCTGCCAAAACCACTTGATACCTCTTCAAATGTTACTGTTTTAAATTCAATTAAGATTGTGAACGCTGGCGCAAATGGTACAACGGTGTTGCAAGGCGTGGTTAATGAAGACGAGAAAACAGTATCTTTTCCAAGAATAGAGCCTGCAACTGATTTCACTAAGTTGAAATTCGAGGCAAGTGTATCCACAGGGGCGAAATTGGAGAAAGAAATTTATCCAGTAACTTTCGAGGATGGGCAGTCAGAAAAAGTGATTGTAGTGAAAGTGATGAACTCTCCTCGTTTTAGAGAGTATTTGGTAAAATTACGATTAAAAGTGCCTGTTTATGGAGCTGATTTTGGAAAAGGTACCACTTATGATTTCTCGAACAATCCTCTAGGCCAACCAGCTTATGATTCTTTTACTGGGCAAGTAACCAGAGGAAGCGGATTTGATGGGCAACACGTCATGGTTGCTCATCGGACAGTACCTCACTTATTAAAAGTTTCTGATTTAGCAGCTGGAGTAATTAATAAAATTCCATTTAATATGACAGGTGCTCCTGGCATTTATGCGGGCACTTTAGTGAATGGGCATACTTATGCTGCAGGCCTGTCTGGTGCTAATCAGGGCATTGGATTGAAAGTAGTGCATTGGAATAGCGCTAACCCAAATGCAGCGCCGGATGTGATTATTAATCAGACGACAGCTGTGGCGGGGGCGGGATCTGCCAGATATGGAGATAATATTTCGGCCAGTTTAGACGACCAAGGTAATGGTTATTTATTTTTTGGTATTAATGGCAATACTGGAATAGTATTGAGATATAACGTTACTAACTACACAACAATAAGTAATCCGACTGCATTTCCTGCTCCAGTAGGTAATGGAGGCTCTTGGGTTACTTATAACCGAATTGGTAATACGGGTGATTATTTGTTTACTGGGCATCAAGCACAACTTGCTTTGGCGAACGATGCAGGCTCAGCCACTTTTACAACAACCAAAATGACCACTCTTGCAAATGGCACCTCTTTTCCTATAACAAGTAGCGATGCACGTATAGTTTACTTTAATGGAGAGCGTTATCTAATCGTCGTTACCGCACCGATAGGCGCTAATGCATTCTCTAACATTAGAGTTTACGATATTACCAAGGGGTCAACCGTAAAAGATGCTTTAACCAACTTAGACAATTTGCCTACCGTTACCCCTGTTTTCGATTATTCGTTGATGGGGCCGATAACTAATGGATCTCCGACAGTGCAATCGGGTTTTTATGTTAAAAAAGACGGCCAAGGTAAAGATGAAAAGCTAATGCTTTACGCTGCCACAGTCGATGGAGGTTTCGTATTTTTTGAGTTTCCAGTAAAAACCTCAGATTAATCAGATTATTATTAGTGTTATATTCGAATTAATTATTTATATCAATGAAAAAAATCCGGGTGCACCTCATAATGGTGCTGGCATTGGGAATATTTTTAAATGCCTGTAAAAAGGGTAGTGATGGGCCAGCCCCTGAGCCGCCTGTTGGTCCGCCAGTAACGGGTGGTACCCCTATTTTTCCCAAAAAGGAAGTAAGAGCAGTTTGGATGGCCACTGTTTACGGTTTAGACTGGCCGCAAAGTGTGTACAGTGTGCAAAATCAGAAACAGCAATACATCGACTATCTTGAGAAATTTAAGACATTAAACATCAATACGATATATTTCCAGGTAAAAGGAATGGGTGATGCGTTTTATAACTCAAGCTACGAGCCTTGGAGTTCTTCTATTACAGGAACCAGAGGTGTGGATCCAGGCTATGATGTGCTTAAATTTATGATTGATGAAGCTCATGCTAGAAATATTGAATTCCATGCTTGGATGAATCCGTACCGTGTAGCCACTCGTTCTGGAACCAGCAGTTCGTTTCCAGCACTTCATTCTTCTGTTAAACCAGAATGGGTATTAGATTTTCCAACGATACGAATATATAACCCAGCGTTGCCGGAAGTTAGACAACGTTTGGTGGATATCGTAAAGGAAACGATTAACAGATATGATGTAGATGGTATACATTTCGACGATTACTTTTATCCTGAAGGAGAAACATTTGCTGATCAGGCCGATTATCAGAAGTATGGAGCGGGTATAAGTACTATTCAGGAATTTAGGAGAGAAAACGTTAATAAAGCAATTAAAGGCGTATATGATGAAATAGTAGCTACTAAGCCAGGTGTTATATTTTCGGTTTCGCCAGCTCCGGATATCAATAAGAACTACAACTCTTTGTATGCCGATGTTAAGAAATGGAACCAGCAAGGTTGGGTGGATGTGGTGATCCCTCAATTGTATCAAGAAATTGGCAATCAATATAACGATTTCCAATTGCGCCTAGCTGAATGGACAAATAACAGCTATAAAGCAGCGTTAATGGTGGGTCAAGGTTTTTACAAATTTGGAGATCCTACAATGTCTGCCGCTTTTCAGTCAACAGGGGAGTTGCAAAGACAGTTTGATTTAACTAAGTTGAACCAAAAGGTTATTGGGAATGCCCAATACAGCGCTAAATATTTTAACTCTAATAAATTGGGTATTACCGATAAGCTCGCTTCAATTTATAAAGATCCAGCTGTGATGCCGTTTGTTGGCCGTGCTGTAGCTCCTGCTCCAGCAGCCGCTGCAAATGTTAGGATTGAAAATGGAGAATTAAAATGGAGCACTTCAGGAGCGGTAAGGTCGGTGGTCTATTATTTTGCCGATTTAAAGAAAGAAGGAAAGGTGTTGGCTATTACTAATGCAAATGCTGTTTCAGCTAGTGCAAATGGTCATTATTCCGTTTCGACAATAAATGCTGATAATCAAGAGAGCAAACCATCTGATGTAGTTGAAAAAAAATAAAATAGTTTACCCATTAAGAGCTATAATTTAATTGTTTGAGCAGCCATAACTTGGCTGCTTTTTTATGTGCGAATATCCAACGGCATTAAAAACCTTAAAAAGTGAAAGTATGCGTTAGCGGCATCATGTTTTGGAATTGGTTCAAGACGAAGCTGGCGAAACCTCGTTAATCAAAGCTGCTAAATAAGTTTAAAATAAGCTAAATTAAAAGGCATCCATTTATGGGTGCCTTTTTTGTTTGATTTATATTCTGATACTTAGTGCTTTATCCAGTAACTTGGTGATGCGTATTCTTGCGGGGTTTTACAAGAAAAAAATTGCTTGGTGTTAAAATTTGTTAAAAGTTTCTTTTTTTAACGGATAACATTTGTTTATATTTACTTAAGCTTTATTTAAAATGCGTTAATATGCGTTTTTTTGAAAGAGCCTAAACAAGCATTAAATAACTATTAACCAAACAAGTTTATGAAACAAAAACTACTCATGTTGTTCATGGGGGCTTTTCTCTTCGTTTTGCAAGCTGTTGCGCAACAAGTTACAGTTACAGGTAAAATCACCTCTTCTGAAGATGGTCTACCTATACCTGGGGCAACAGTAAAAGTGAAAGGGACTTCTGTGGCAACGCAAGCGAACACCAATGGTATTTATACCATTAAAGCAAACAAAGGAGATGTTCTACAATTCGCCTATTTAGGGATGCTTACCAAAGAGCAAACCGTAGGTGCTACGACTAACATTAACATTTCCCTTGTAACTGACTCTAAATCTTTAAACGAAGTGGTGGTTACTGCCCTTGGTCAAAAGGTGAACAAGAGATCACTGGGAACATCTCAGCAAGAAGTAAAAGGTGAAGATATTGCCCAAACTCAAAGAGAAAACTTTGTAAATGCATTACAAGGCAGGGTTGCAGGGATTGAGGTGACCAGTACTTCAGGTGTACCAGGAGCATCTTCTTCCATCACTATTAGGGGGGTGAGTTCAATTAGTGGAAGTAACCAACCATTAATGATTGTGGATGGATTGCCTATCGATAATAAAACCTTAAATACTTCTGCATTTGTTTCGGAATTAAGCTCTAACACATCTCAAGCAAACAGAAATGCGGATTTTACTAACAGGTCTGCTGATATTAACCCAGAGGATATCGAAAGCTTAGTTGTACTAAAAGGCCCTGAAGCTGCAGCTCTTTATGGTATTGATGCGGCAAATGGAGCCATTGTAATTACCACAAAAAGAGGTAAGCCAGGTACTGGAAGCATCGATTATAGCAACAGCTTTAGAATAGACGCACCTAGAGGAAAACCTGAGGTACAAAAAGAATTTGGTATTAGTGGCGCTACTACTGGTTCGTTCCTTTATTTTGGGAATGAGTATTTGCCAGGTACAACTTTTTATGATAATATCGATGGCTTTTTTCAAACAGCTTTAACTCAAAAGCACAACTTGTCAATGAGTGGTGGTTCTGAAAGGGTTAATTATAGGTTCTCTACATCTTATACAAACCAAAATGGCGTTATACCTAATTCGCTTTATGACAGAATAAACATTACTGGAGCAACAAAGGCTACTGTTAACGATTGGTTAAAAGCTGATTTATCGTTGAATTATACCTATTCTAATAACGAACAGGCTAGAAAAGGGGCTGGGGGTCCACTTCTTGGGTTATTGGTATGGCCTCAAACAGATAATGCCAAAGATTACTTAACAAGTATTGGCACAAGAAGAAGGGTTACTACGCTTGGTGCGGGTGAAGTTGACAATCCTTATTTTAGTGTAAACAAGAATAGAATTAGTTCAAAAAATAATAGAATTATTTCAAATCTAGGTTTAACAATTACGCCTTTTACTTGGGGTTTCTTCGAGACTAGAATTGGTATTGATAACTATACTAACGAAAATGTTATTTTCAGACACCCTGAAAGTGCTTCCGGCTTTTCTTATGGAGGTATTTTAGATGTAGCTAACGATGTGACTAGAAATATTAACATGCAAAACTTGTTTAACATTAAGAAACAAGAACTTGTAAAAGGATTAAGTTTCGATGCTACCATAGGTCAGTCTTTTCAGGATTTGAGATCAAACATCAACTCTCTTTATGGAGAAGGCTTATTAGATCCTAATTTTATTTCTGTAAATAACACGAGTATCAGAAATGCAAGAAGTACTTTAACTAGAAGAAGGTTAGTGAGTTTCTTTTCTAGAGCCACGTTAAATTATAACGATTATTTATATGTAACGGGAACAATTAGAAATGATAGAACTTCAACTATTCCTATCGAAAGGTATTCATTCTGGTACCCGTCAGTATCGTCTAGTTTTGTTTTTACAGATGTTCCAGCGTTTAAGGATGCTTTAAGCAAAATATTTACGTCTGGACGTTTCAGAGCTGCTTATGCACAGGTGGGTAGAGATGCAAGACCATATGCCTATTTGCCATATTTGGAATATAAGCCTACAGTAGGTGGCGGTTATGGATATGGGTTTTATGGCCCGAACCCAGATTTAAAACCTGAGTTTGCTAAATCTTACGAGTTTGGTTTAGAACTTGCTTTCTTTAAAGATCGTTTAGGTTTAGACGTTACTTACTATAATAAGAAAACAGTTGATCAAATTGTTAACGATATTAGAGGTAGTTATTCTACAGGATATATTCTATTTAACTTAAATGGTGGATCAACTCAAAATAAAGGGGTTGAGATTTCGTTAAGAGGTACGCCAATTAAGAATAAAAACTTCAGTTGGGATATTTTGGCAAATTTTGAAAAAGCAAAAGGTACGGTATTGGCTTTGCCAAATTCACTTCCTGAGTCTTATGTTTCTGATACTTGGTTGTATGGTAACGTTAGAAACGGAAATACACCAGGTGAATCTACAAGATCTCTAACTGGACTTTTCTATCTTAGAAATAATCAAGGACAGATCTTAATTGACCCAACTACTGGTCTTCCGTTAAGATCTACAACATTTATTAGTGGGGGATACGATAGACAACCTGATTTCTCTTTAGGTATTACAAATACGTTTTCCTATAAGAGCTTCTCTCTTTCTTTCTTAATTGATATTAGAAAAGGCGGAGACATTCTGAACGCTACTAATCATTACCTAACAACCAAGGGGTTGGGTATGAATACTCTTGATAGAAGCCAGCCTAGGATTATTGATGGGGTAATTAGAGATGGTTTAGAAAACTCGGCTAATCCAACTAAAAACAATCTTATCGTAGTTCCTCGTTTTCAAACGGGTTATTATACTGATATGAGCGAAGAATTATTCATCGAAAAAGATGTGAACTGGGTTAGACTTAGAGATGTTACTTTAAATTATCGTTTACCTAGCACTTTATTGAAGAAACAGAAGTTTGTGAAGTCGGCAAGTGTGTTTGTAACGGGTACAGATTTGTTCTTAATTACTAATTATACAGGTATGGATCCAATTGTTAATGGAAACAGTGCTGCTGTAGGTGGTTCAGGAGGTGTAGGTATCGATTTTGGTAATTTTCCGATGCCAATGGGTATAAACTTTGGAGTTAGGATTGGACTATAGTTAAAGGAGAAATTAAAATGAAAAAAATATATATATCATGCCTAGTGGCTTGTACAGTTGCTTTAGGTAGTTGTAAGAAATTTTTAGATGTAAATACAAACCCTAATGCCCCATCAGCAGTAGCTTCTAATGTATACCTAGCACCTATGATACACTGGATGGTAACGGATGCAGCTTATGAAGGCCGTCACATTGGAAGGTATACTCAAAACTGGGCATTGCCTGGAACTTCTTTGAGTACTTGGGACAGAATGGGTTACGATGCAGCAAGTGACAATGGTGCTCAGACTTATAGAGATGTGTATTGGGTATTAGGTCAAAACCTTATTGATATGATGAATAAGGCTGAAGCTGAAGAAAGATGGGATATTTTAGGTGTGGGATACATCCTAAAGGCGTGGGGATGGCAAACATTGTCTACTATTCATGGCGAAATTACCATTAAGGAAGCCTTTATGCCAAATAAAACTACTTTTGCTTATGATACGCAGCAATTTGCTTACGAAGAAAGCAGAAGATTGTTAAACTTGGGGATACAGTCTTTACAAAGAACAGACGGCTTTGTAAGTGCAACCAATATGGCTGTTGGTGATAAAGTTTATAATGGTGATAGAGCAAAATGGATTAAATATGCTTATGGTTTATTGGCTATGAACTTAAATCACTACAGTAACAAAGCTTCTTATGATCCTACGGCTGTAATAGATGCAGTTGATAAATCTTTCGCTAGCAATGCTGATGATTTACTATTGACATACACTAACACTGGTAACGATGATAGTAACTTCATGGGGCCTAGACGTCAAAACTTCCAAAACTATCGTCAAACTGAATTCATAGTAAGATTGATGAATGGAACAGAGTTTGGTGGTGTGGTAGATCCTAGAATGGCTAGAATGTTAGTGCCTAATCCAAGTGGTACCTTTACAGGGGTAAACATAAATAGTACCTATAATGCAACTGCTTTGGCTGCGACGACTTATCCTTTCAATATTTGGGGTTACAGAGCAAACATCAGTGGAGGGGCATCTACCATGTATATGTTTCATGACAAGTCTAGATACCCAGGTATGACTTACTCTCAATTGCAGTTCATTAAAGCTGAAGCAGCTTACAAAAAAGGTGATAAAATTACAGCGTTAGACGCTTATAAGAAAGCGGTCTCTTCGCACATCGATTTTGTAAATGCTAGAAATACTGATAACGTTCAATTGGCTACACAGATTTCGGCTACAGAGAAAGCAGACTTCTTAGCTAAACCAGAGGTCATTCCTACAGACCCTAATAACCTAACCTTGTCAATGATCATGTGTCAAAAATATATTGCACAATGGGGTTGGGGACATTATGAAACTTGGATGGATTTAAGAAGATATCATTATACTGATAAGGATCCTGTAGCTACAACAAAACAAGTTTTTATGGGATTTGCTTTGCCAACATCTTTATTCGGAGATAACAACGGTAAGACCGTACAGAGAATTAGACCTAGATATAATTCAGAGTATGTGTGGAATAGAGCAGAGTTGGATAAGATAGGTGGTTTGGCCACGGATTATCATACAGTACCAATGTGGATTATTCAACCATAATATAGATAAGATTATGAAAAATAGATTAAGAGTTTTAGTGTTAGGCCTTGTAGCTATTGCACTGTATTCGTGTGAAAAAAATGCCGCTCAAATTATAGATACAAAAGAGTTTAATGGACCATTTCTTAGAGGTTATAATTTTGCTCCTAGTGGGCCAACTGTTAATGTTTATGTAAATGACGTTAAAGTAACAGCTATAGGCTCCACTAATGGAAAAGAAGCTACAACCGGTATTGGCGCTTATGGTGTATTTCCAACTACCAATAGCTATGTGAACTTAACTTCTAAAGGAAGCGTTACTGTCAAGTCAGTAATCCCTTCAACCGCAACAACAAACCCAGGGGTTGTAACTTCCACTATAAGTGGCGATTTGCAGGAAGGAAAATATTATTCTTTCTTTACTTGCGGACTGTATAATACTACAGATAAAACAACTTCTTCGGTTATTTTGGAAGATAAAATTCCTGCACTGGATACTGCAGCAGCATATATTAGATTTGTTAACTTGGTGCCGAATGCTCCTAATGGATACGATTTAGTGATTACAAATAGAGCTAATTTGCAGGTAATCAATCTTAGTCCAACCATTGCTTTCAAAGCCGCTTCAGATTTTGTAAAAGTTCCAGCAGGTATTTATGATTTAAAAGCATCATCTGTAGGTGGTACAGTAATTAATAGGACAGAACTTACGGTTTCAAAAAGCTACGTGTACAGTTTAATTACTAGAGGTACGGCAGCTACCGCGAGTACATTGGCCATCGACATGACTCGAAATAGGTAGTGATATCATGTCATCATAAAAAAGCCCCGTACGTACGGGGCTTTTTTGTTAAAAGTATGCTAGTAACAACTAGCGTAAATTGTAAATGAAAGATTGGAACTGTCAATCACAAAGCTGTTAGAGCCTGTTGAAGTGGTTACACTGTGTATCCACGGTGGATTGCATGCATTAGTTCCTGCGGAAACAAGTTCATAATTGCCATAAGGTACTTCCTCAAAACCTTGTGTGTCCACTGCGGTAATGTAATAGTAGGTGTTGGTGTCAGTGTTGTAGATGGTAGCTTGGCCACCCATTACGGTCATGTAACTCACCTCGAGGGTGACATAACCAGTGCTTTTTTTGAAAGACGTCGCTGCAAACAATAGCGTAATCAGAAATACTTTAATCATTAAATTTTTCATGATGCTTAATTTTAGTTAACATTTAAATCAAATTAGCGAATATTTGTTTAAAAACCAATAGGTTATGTTTTTGTTGTGTTTCCCG
>NZ_JAELTX010000626.1 GCF_016429065.1 Pedobacter sp. ASV17 | reverse complement strand
GATCTCGGCTGGCTACCAGATAAACCACAGCAGCAGCGACATACACTTCTGCGTCCACTTCGCAACGAATGCGCAATGCCCATCATCGGACATGCACACGTACCTGCACATGCGCATGCTCACCCTCACCCTCACCCGCACCCTCACCCTCACACCCCTCAAGTTCTTTCACCTCTTCATGCGTTGCCGCTGTCCATGAGTCCCCCGGTTCACTACGCCAATCCTCAGTCTACTCCACAATACTACACTCATCCTGAGAATTCGGTCTTTTTCCAACCTCATCAAGCAATGTACACACCACAGTCGCCGATGTACGTCACCGGCAACGGCCCAGGTGATACCTACTCCCCAATGGGAGCAGAATACGGAGCATCCTTTCAGGCTACATCTCCAGGGACACCGCTCTACAAG
>NZ_JAELTX010000625.1 GCF_016429065.1 Pedobacter sp. ASV17 | reverse complement strand
GAACAGAGAGCGACAAGCTGAGCTCATCCACGTCGTCGCGCCACAACTTTGATATGAGTGCATCCGTTGATTTGGGCCGCGTGGGAGATAGGCAGTTTAAATCGACTGATGCTGACACACAAAGACCTCAGTCGAGTGCCGGTACAGAGGCCGGCAAAAAGAAGGGTCTTGGTGTCAAGGAAATTGAACAGGTTGTTTCCACCTTGCATAAACAAAACTTTGACCTGAAGCTTGAATTATTTCACAGGCGGGAGAGGCAGACAAAGCTCGAGGCCCGACTGGAGGCTGTTGAGTCTGAAAAGCAAGAGGCGCAACAAGTCACTGACAACCTCATGTCGGAGCTTGGAAAGCGCGACAAGGCTATCGAGGAGGCTGTTGGCATGATTGTTGCGCTGGAGGCTAAGATTGACC
>NZ_JAELTX010000624.1 GCF_016429065.1 Pedobacter sp. ASV17 | reverse complement strand
ATTTGACCCCGGTCGTATAACGAAATATCCGGTATGCCATCGGGCTTGCTTTGGTCCTTCAACCACGGCCTCCCTTTGGTAGCAACCCGGCATTGTTAGTTTTAAGCACATCATTCACATTGGCGAAACCAACGACGCACGCTCTGCAGATTAACTTGGTATAAACTATCATATCAAGCGCATGCTCATTCAAATATTAATTAGACGCGAGAAATTCACGTCCATAAAACAGTCACTGTACAGTAATTCGGAGCACAACACGTCCGGTGGCTTGCTGCTGGGATCCGCTGAACCCATGCTAGCGCACCCGGCACTCGCAAGATCCGGAAAATGGTTCAGGCCAATTGGCAGGGCTTTAATTACCCATTTGTGTCTTTATTTCTCTGGGGTATTAAAGTTTAAGCTCTGGGC
>NZ_JAELTX010000623.1 GCF_016429065.1 Pedobacter sp. ASV17 | reverse complement strand
GAATACGACTCAGCTGTACATCCAACCGCCAATACGCAGTCCGCCAACGCACAAGTCGGCTACGCAGCCGGCTTCTTCGGCAATGTACCCAATCAAGCCAACGCACCCGCGGCGGCAGCGACGGCAACGACGACGGCAAACATAGCACCTTTCGACTTTACGCAAATGGACGCTCTTCTCTCCCAAGACACTCAGCTCGACGCAAATTGGATGATGGTTCCATCACAACCGTCCACCAACGACCAATGGCAAACTTATATGCAACTCTCTCAATCCCAGGCTGCATTCTTTGACTTTTCACAAACACAAGGGCAAGAAATGCGACCAGTGCCAGATGAGCAACGGTCACCAGTGCGTAAGCTAGACGACGACAATTACGTCAAGCGACGCTGGCGCCTCATGAACAAATAC
>NZ_JAELTX010000622.1 GCF_016429065.1 Pedobacter sp. ASV17 | reverse complement strand
ATCGTGCACCTCGGACTCGGCCATCCATACGAGTTCACCGTCGCTGCGGCTGATCCTGAGCTCGAGCATATCTCCCTTCCAGCGCCACTCTTCGATTTTCAGTTGGTCGATAGTGTCTCGATCGTGCGGGGCTTCTTCGCCCTGATCGGTCTGATCGCTGCTGAGGTGTACGGCGATGTTGAGATGACCGCCTCCGTCGGTGTTCGCAGGTTGGTTCGTCTCGCGATCCTTTCCGAAACGCGTCTCTTGTCTACCTGAGCATTTTGCATGCTGGCTTCTGATTTTTCCGTCGCGTGTCTGGTCTCCAGCAAAATTCTCAGGTGTACCCTTCGGCGTGAGCGGAAAGAGTAAAATGCTCGCGAGGGATGTCATGTCTGTCTAGCAGGAAAATTTCGGAGGCAGGGCGTGTTC
>NZ_JAELTX010000621.1 GCF_016429065.1 Pedobacter sp. ASV17 | reverse complement strand
GGTCTCCGGTATTCCCGCCGGATAAGAATGTCTATGATGTGTTGGAGTGGGTAAAAGGCTGGAATTCACACGCAAAGTAAACAACACAAGAGACAGTACAAGGTTATTAGTTTGTGAGATTAGCAACCCTTTTGTTTCTCTCCGCCTAGTCTCATGCTACCACCTACCTCTACGGAAGTTGAGTGACGTAGTTGCTTGCCCTGCACATAGCCCTCAGCCGTGTCAGTAAATAGCCGCCGGCCCTTGACCTAGGAAACGAGGAATCCAAACAACCCAATCTGACCTGTTGCGTAGCTCTTACCAAGCGACAGAAACACCATTGTCTTTTTCTTCCGGTACGAGCTGCGGCGACGTTCTAGAAAATGTGCGTGTTCGGGGTGACGAGGGTGACTTTAATGGACATCTTTGGTGC
>NZ_JAELTX010000620.1 GCF_016429065.1 Pedobacter sp. ASV17 | reverse complement strand
ATCTTAAGCTAGCTGCGCAGGTTCGCCGCCTCAAGTACAACGACGCACAGGCGGAGAGGGCCAGTGCGGCAAGTGCCCTCGTTAGTGAAGAAGACGACGCGCTGACGGGCTGGGGGGATGTAATGGGGCGTGACTTGACGCCTGTTACGGAGCGGGCGGGCTTGGTTGGGCGGTGGGTTGGGGAGGTTCCTACTGTTACGGGGGTTGTGAGGCGGCGAAAGAAGGCGAAGAAGGGGTGTTCAGGAGAAGTCTGAATAGCCATAGCGATTTGTTGAATGAATGTCAAGAATGAAGCGGCATCTCTGCTTATATCCGGACCCAAGGTCACGCTAGCTGTTAAGTACGTAAAGACTTGTTTCCAGATTGTGAATTTCCAGTTGGGGCGAAGAAAAGTTGTTCCAAGTCTCTTAAT
>NZ_JAELTX010000619.1 GCF_016429065.1 Pedobacter sp. ASV17 | reverse complement strand
GAACTGATTCTGCTTGCCACCGAGGATCCAAATCGGCTTTCCGGTTTCCGCGTCAACAAGAACAACAGAAGACATGTGCCTACTTGATACCAAGTAGTTTCCATCTTCCGTCTGCAAACAGTCAGCAAAAGCCCATGCAACAACAATGCGTAGCCAACCAACCCACCTTGTCAACAGAGCTGATGTGAAAAAAGTCAAAGCCAGTATTCGGCCCAACTCCATACGCCTCATTGTACGTGGCCAGCGAATCTGTCAAATTAAAGTGGTCAATAGCACTCCACTCGAAAACAACCTTGTTCGTCTCCGGATCAATCTCCTGAAAGCCGCTATCCATGACCAACGCATCCTCTGGTCCGCCAACCGACGAGCAATCGTACGGAACATTGTGATACGTCGACATCAGAATAGTCCC
>NZ_JAELTX010000064.1 GCF_016429065.1 Pedobacter sp. ASV17 | reverse complement strand
AAGGTGGTCGTGATGGGCACTGGGCCATGGGTAAATTCGCCGTTTATCCAGGGAACAACTTCCAAGAGCATGTGAACCCATTTGTGAATGGCGCTTTCAAATTGAAAGGAAAAACAGGCGCTGCATCGGCAGTAATGCCTTACTACACCATTTCGCATGGCAAGGATACTTTGGCCAATGGCTTTAGCAAATACATCATTACCGATTTATTGAGAGAGAAATATAAATACGATGGCGTAGTTTGTACCGACTGGTTAATTACAGGTGATGAAGGTAAAACACCTGGTGATTTTGCGGGTAAACCTTGGGGGACTGAAAAATTATCTATCGCAGAAAGACACTACCAAGTGTTGTTGGCAGGTGTAGATCAATTTGGTGGAAATAATGTGATTGCTCCAGTATTGGAAGCCTACCAAATGGGCGTGAAGCAATTTGGTGAAAAGGCATTTAGAGCACGTTTTGAAGCTTCTGGGATTCGTTTGTTGAAGAATATTTTCCGTGTAGGACTGTTCGAAAACCCTTATTTAAATGCAGATGAAAGTCAGGCAACAGTTGGACAGCCTGCATTTATGAAAGCGGGTTACGAAGCACAAGTAAAGTCGGTGGTGTTGTTGAAAAACCATCAGTCAGTATTACCTGTTCAGGTAAAGAAAACAGTATATGTACCTAAAATTTATACGCCAGCAGCTAAAGATTGGTGGGGTAACTATCAACAGGCAAAATTTGAGTATCCTATTGATACCAATGTGCTGAAAAAATATTACAACCTTACTGCTGATCCTGCAAAAGCAGATTTTGCAATTGTCTTTGTAAGCAGTCCGCAAAGTGCAGATGGTGGTTATAGTGCTGCCGATCGTAAAAAGGGAAACAATGGCTATGTACCTATTAGCTTGCAGTACGGTGCCTATACCGCATTTGATGCTAGAGAGAAAAGTATTGCAGCTGGCGATCCAGTAGTAGATCCAACCATCACAGATCGTTCGTTCAAAAACAAATCATCGGTAGCTAGCAACACCATGGATCTGCAAACCATTTTAGATACGAAGGAAATGATGAAAGGCAAGCCAGTGATTGTATCGGTATCTGCTAGCAAGCCAATGATCTTTAACGAGTTTGAAGCGATCGCTGATGGCATTGTACTTAACTTTGGGGTTTCTTCTCAAGCGGTGTTAGACATCATTTCTGGTAAAGCAGAACCTTCGGGATTATTACCTTTACAAATGCCTGCAAATATGAAAACCGTAGAACTACAAAAAGAAGACGTGCCTTTTGATATGGAATGCCATAAAGATGCAGATGGGAATGTTTACGATTTTGGCTTCGGTTTAAATTGGAAAGGTGTCATCAAGGATGCAAGATTAGAACGTTATAAAAAATAGCATAGAAATTTAAGGGCTCTCGAAAGGGAGCCCTTTTACATAGTTAATAACTCAGTTCGATGATTAAATTTGCTTCGCAGCTACTTAGTGGTTAGTATGACCAACCGCCCACTTGATGCCATCCTAACCTGTAGCGAGGCGGAAAGCTATGCGATAAATTTATTTTGGGTTAGTAAAGCTAAATTTGGGTGATATAGTTATAAATCAAATAAATAATAATAAATTCAGATTAATAGATAGGGAAATGACTAAAGTGAATACAGAAAAACAAACAAAACCTAGTTACGCCGTTCCATTAGTAACCATTACGCTTTTATTTTTTATGTGGGGTTTCATCACCTGCATGAACGATATCTTGATCCCCTATTTAAAAGAATTATTTCAATTGAGTTATGTAGGTTCCTTATTGGTGCAGTTCTGTTTTTTCGGAGCCTATTTTGTCGGTTCGCTCGTTTACTTTCTGATTTCTTATAGTAAAGGAGATCCTATTAACAAAGTAGGTTATAAAAAGGGTATCCTATTTGGGATATTGTTAGCCGCTTTTGGTTGTGTTTTATTTTATCCAGCGGCAACCTATGCCATTTATCCATTGTTTTTAGCGGCCTTGTTTGTGCTCGGATTGGGATTTACCGTACTACAAATTACCGCTAACGCCTATGTTTCTTTATTGGGTTCAGAAGACAGTGCTTCTAGCAGATTGAACCTTACCCAAGCTTTCAATGCTTTTGGAACTACCATTGCCCCAATATTAGGTGGACATTTGATTTTTGAACTTTTTTCGGCCGCCGATGGAAGTTTCAGTGCTTCGGCAACTCGTATTCCATATCTTATTTTTGGTGGTATCTTATTACTAGTCGCTTTGCTAATTGCTTATGTAAAGTTGCCCTCATTTAAAGCTAGTGAAGAAGAACAGGTAAAAGGTTTTGGCGTATTAAAATTTGCGCATTTGAAGCTGGGTGTTTTGGCAATGTTCTGTTACGTAGGGGCCGAGGTAGCTATCGGAAGTTTTATCATCAGCTTTTTGAAAGAGACGAAAGGGATGGAAGAGCTGATGAGTAAAAACTATCTTTCGCTGTATTGGGGTGGCGCAATGATTGGAAGGTTTGTGGGCGCAATATCCTTAAACCATACCTTGAGTCAAACAAGGAAGATGCTTTATATGGCTGCGGTGAGTATAGCGGTATTTTTGTTGATTTTTAGCATCGTTAACTTAAGCTTTGCAGAAATCAGCTTTTTCCTAGTGTTTATAGCGATGAATTTCTGTGCATTTTTAATAGGAAGATCCGCACCAGCCAGAACCTTAGCTATTTTTTCGGCAGTAAATGTATTGTTGTTGGCTTTTGCCATGTTGAGCGCTGGAGACATGGCTGTTTACAGTATTTTGGGAATTGGCCTTTTCAATTCGATCATGTTTTCCAATATCTTCACTTTGTCCATTGCAAAATTGGGTAATTACACCAGTCAAGGTTCTTCACTTTTAGTGATGGCTATTTTAGGAGGAGCAATTATGCCATTGGTGCAAGCAGCCATTGCCGATCAAATTGGCGTGCATCATTCATTTGTACTGCCTTTAATCTGCTACCTGTATATTTTATATTTCGGGGTATATTGTGCTAAAAAGCTAAAGAATATCGAACAAGCCAGTATGCGATCTGGTCATTAGAAATTTTTCATAGTTCGTTATTACGATTTCATAGCTTGCTACTACACTTCGGAGCAGTGATCTTAGCAAAGAAAGCCGCTTGTTGAGAGTGGCTTTCTTAATTTACGAGGTCGTCATTCCCGCGTAGGCGAGAAGCTCATTGCTTGCGTATATGTGCGTTTAAATGAAGTTTTTTGCGGATGAATGCGGGATTTTGGTAATTTATTTTTAATATTGAATTAAATTCAACCAAATTATGTTCAAAAAATTACTCCTCCTCTTCCTCGTTTGCGCTGCTGTTCAACTGAAAGCCCAAATCAATAATGGTCCGAAAATACAGCGTGAATTTAGAGCGGCTTGGGTAGCTAGCGTAGCCAATATCAACTGGCCGAGCAAACCAGGTTTGACCACGCAACAGCAACAAGATGAAGCCATCGCTTTGTTGGACATGCTGCAAAAGAACAATTTCAATGCGGTGATCTTTCAGATCAGGCCACAGGCCGATGCTTTTTATAAGAGCGATTTAGAACCCTGGTCGTATTATTTGACAGGCGTACAAGGCCAAGCGCCAAACCCTTATTATGATCCCTTGGAGTTTTGGGTGAAAGCTGCTCATGAACGCGGAATGGAACTTCACGTTTGGTTAAATCCCTACCGTGCGCATCATACCGCTGGTGGGCCAGTGAGCGAATTATCTGTGGTGAAAAAACATCCAGATTTAGTGGTGAAGTTGAAGCAAGGTTATTGGTGGTTTGATCCTTCTAAAAAAGGAACACAAGATTTGGCTTCTTCTGTGGTAAAGGATATTGTGAAGCGTTATGACATTGACGGAGTACATTTTGACGATTATTTTTATCCTTATGCCGAATATAATGGGGGAGAAGATTTTCCAGATGCGGAGAGCTATGCTGCTTATCAGAAAAGTGGTGGTAAACTAGACAGAGGAGATTGGCGTAGAGACCAAGTGAACAAGTTTGTGAAACGCATCTATAAAGAAATCAAAGGGGAGAAGAAGTTTGTAAAATTCGGTATCAGTCCATTTGGTATCTGGCGCCCTGGTTATCCGGAATCCATTAGGGGGATGGATCAATACGATAAATTATATGCAGATGCTAAACTTTGGCTAAACGAAGGTTGGATAGATTATTTCATGCCACAATTGTATTGGCAAATCAATAACATTCCCTTAAGTTTTCCAGTATTGTTGGCTTGGTGGGAAAGTGAAAATACCAAAGGCAGACATTTATGGCCTGGTTTAAATAGTGGTATTGGCGGTGGTGAGAAAAACAGCGACGAAATCATTAACCAGATCATGATCGCGAGAGGAATTCTGCCTAAATCGCCAGGTGTTGCGCATTGGAGTATTGGTGCTTTAACTAAGCATGAAAGCTTGCGTAATGACTTGTTGGCTGGCCCTTATAAAGAAGAGGCTTTGGTGCCAGAATCACCTTGGTTGGATAAAAAAGCACCTCAAGCACCAACGGCAGCTCATGAGGATAGAGGCAATGACCTTTACATAAAATGGACTGCGAAAAATGAGAAGGATGTGTTTAAATATGTGGTTTATACCCAATATGGTGATAAATGGACTTGCCGTACTTTAAATGCCAGAAGTAGTTTTTTCCAAGTGCCAAAACAAGTAGAGGCAAATCCTAAAACTAAGGCACTAGCGAAATTGAAAGCCATTAAGGTAACAGCCGTAAGTAGAACAGGTAATGAAAGTGATGGCGAAATCATCACTTTATAAAAAGCAATAAACGATTGTTGTAAACTTGCGAGGTCTTTAAAACTTCGCGAGTTTTTTTGTTTAAAAAATCACTGCCCGTCATTTCGACTGGAGCATAGTCCCGAATGTTCGGGGTCAGCATCTATGTTAAATACCTGTTTAAATCGTTTATTAATAGGACACAGGTTATAAACTATTTCTACGGATTTCTTACTTGCCCATCACCCGTAACCAACCATTTATAGCTGGTCAATTCCTCTAAAGCCATTGGCCCACGAGCGTGAAGCTTTTGGGTACTGATGCCAATTTCGGCACCCAAGCCAAATTGAGCACCGTCTGTAAATGCGGTAGAAACATTGGCGTAAACCGCTGCGGCATCTACCTGATTTAAAAATAAAGCGATATTCTCGGCATCCTCACTAATAATGGCTTCACTATGCTTTGAACTGTAAGTGGCGATATGATCTAAAGCTTCATTCACGTCATTCACCACTTTAACCGCCAATTTCAACGATAAAAATTCAGTACCAAAATGTTCTGGTTGCGCTTGGTGTAACAAGGCATCCGGATAACTTCCTTTCAATACTCCGTAACTAGTTTCATCAGCATAAAGTTCTACCTCTTTTTCGGCCAAAGGCGATAAAAGTTGGGCAATATCTTGAGTGCGTTCTTGATGGATGAGTACACAATCTAAAGCATTGCAAACACTTACCCTACGGGTTTTGGCATTGGCAATAATCAGCTGCCCCTTTTCTAGGTTGGCAGAAGCATCAAAAAAAGTATGCACAATGCCTGCACCAGTTTCAATCACAGGAATTTTGCTGTTTTCACGGACGTAATTAATTAAAGATTGGCTTCCTCTTGGAATCAGCACGTCTACATCATTTACGGCATTTAACAATGCTTCGGTCGCACTTCTATCGGCTGGCAATAAAGTGAGTACGTTAGGGTTGATTTGATGTTTGGTCAACACCTCTTGTATGACTTTGCAAATTGCAGCATTAGAATACTCCGCATCGCTACCGCCTTTAAGCACGGCCACATTTCCAGTTTTAAAACACAAGGCAAAAACATCTACCGTAACATTGGGACGAGCCTCGTATATCACGCCAACTACACCCAAAGGCACTCTCACTTTTTTAATGTTGAGGTTGTTGGGCAGCGTTTTCTCGTGGATCAAATCTCCCAAAGGACTGTTTAATAAAGCGACATTCTTCACATCACCTGCAATGTCTTTAATGCGCTGCTCGGTAAGTTTTAAGCGGTCATATTTAGGGTCACTTTCAGGCATACGTTCCAAATCTTTTTGGTTTTCTGCCAAAATAAAGTCGCTTTGTTCCACTAAGGCCTCCGCCAATTTATTCAACAACAGGTTGATGGTCTCTTTATTGAGCGAAACCATGGTTCTAGTGGCCTGTTTTGCGTTTTCGAAGTATTGTTTCATCTTTAGGTTTCTGGTTGGTTTGTTGTTTGGGTTTTTGGTTGTTTAGTGTTTTAGAAACCAAGTCTCTGCTCCTTATAGCTGGTTGGTTTGTTTTTTGGGTTTTTGGTTATTTGGTTTTTTAGAAGCCAAGTCTCTGCTCCTTACAGCTGGTTGGTTTGTTTTTTGGGTTTTTGGTTGTTTAGTGTTTTAGAAACCAAGTCTCTGCTCCTTATAGCTGGTTGGTTTGTTTTTTGGGTTTTTGGTTGTTTGGTTTTTTAGAAACCAAGTCTCTGCTCCTTATAGCTGGTTGGTTTGTTGTTTGGGTTTTTGGTTGTTTAGTTTTTTAGAAGCCAAGTCTCTGCTCCTTGCTACTAACCACTAGCCACTAGCTACTAACCCCTAATTCCTAACCCCTAATCCCTTATGTTGTTGCATAAAAATAATCGTAATGTACCAAGGGTTTCTGGTTCTTTTGGCCAATGCGTTCGCGTGCTTTATCTGAACCATATTTGGCAATGCCTAAACCAATAAGTTTTTCGTTTTCGTCAATAATTTTGATGATATCGCCCTTTTTAAAATCAGCTTTAATGGCAATAATTCCAACGGGAAGTAAGCTGGTCGCTTTGCCAGACGTAAGTACCGTTTTAGCACCGTCATTTAGTTGTACGGTACCAGTAGCTGCGGTCTCCGCATGAGCAATCCATTTTTTCTGTCCAGATTTGATCTTGTCGGCCACGAAATGGGTATGCACTACACTTCCTTCCAATAAAGAAGTTAGCATATCATCAGTTTTTCCATTACTAATGTGTACATTAATACCAAGCTTGGCTACCTTTTGGGCAATGGTAGATTTGGTAATCATTCCACCTCTGCCAAACTGTGATTTTCCTGTGCTTACAAAGCTGCTAAAATCGGTAGCTGTTCCTGATTTTACCTTTTCAATCACTTTGCTGTCTGGCAACTTGGGATCGCCCGTATAAATACCATCTACGTTAGATAGGATAAAAAGTGCATCGGCATTCATCATCGAAGCAATAAGCCCCGCAAGCTCGTCATTATCGGTGAACATCAACTCCGTTACTGAAACCACATCGTTTTCATTCACTACAGGGATGACGCCATTTTGTAGTAGAATGTGCATGCAGTTTTTCATGTTGAGGTAGTGCACCCTGTCCCTAAAATCCTCTTTGGTAACCAATACTTGCGCACAGGTCATTTGGTGTGCTCCAAAAAAATCGGAATAGGTATTGATCAATTTTACCTGCCCAATAGCAGCCAATAGTTGTCGGGTAGCCACGGCATCTTGTTTTTCCGATACTTTGATTAAGCTTCTTCCTGAGGCCACAGCGCCAGAGGAAACAAGGATCACCTCAATGCCTTTTTGCTTGATTTGGGCTATCTGTTCCACCAAATGTTTAATCCTAGCGGTGTCAGGTAGCCCATTGGCTTGGGTAATGACATTGGAACCTATTTTAACAACTATTTTTTGATAAGGTAAAGACATGGTTGATAATAAAAAGGCTAATCTACCAAATAAGTAGTATTTTTTTAATCAATTGTCCGTTTAAATGAAAAATTAATAAAAAAAGCCGCATAGTTTTGCTATGCGGCCGCGGTTGAAATTTCTTCGATTCGATGTTATTTTTCGATCACGAAATTATCTTTTGGTTGACGAACTTTTTTCAAGCCTGCTAACCAATCGTTTTCAGTATCGCGATAGCCCAAAGGTAAAACGGTGACACTTTTTAAACCTTGTTCCGTCAAATTTAAGATCTCGTCATACTTTGCATTGTCAAAACCTTCCATTGGCGTAGCATCTACTTTTAACAAAGCAGCTTCTGCAATAGCAGTACCAAAAGAAATGTAAGCTTGACGTGCAGCATGCTCAAAGTTTACTTGGGCCTCTCTAGGCAGATAAATACTTTTTAAACGAGCAACGTAATCAGCAGTAGCTTCAGCAGGTAATCCTCTTTCGCTGTTCATGCGATTGAAAGCTTCGTCTATGCGCTCATCTGTATAGTTATCCCAAGCAGCAAACACTAACACGTGTGAAGCGTCAACAATTTGTGATTGGTCGAAAGAGTGCGGTCTTAAAGTTTGTTTCAATTCAGGGTCAGTGATCACGATCACTTTAAAAGGTTGCAAACCAGACGACGAAGGAGCTAAACGTGCTGCTTCTAGAATTTGGTCTACTTTTTCTTGAGGAACGGCTTGTCCGTTCATTTTTTTAGTGGCATAACGCCAGTTTAATGCTTCAATTAAGCTCATTTTTTTAGCGATTGATATTTTTAATAAATCCTTGTATGGCGTCCAAAAGAATTTGCTGTTGCATCTCATCTGGAGCGGCGGTTAGGTTCACCATATTGATAGAAGTTAGTCCGTGAAGGATAGACCAAAGCGTATGGAATTTGAGGAATTTGCGTTGCTCATCCGTATCTTCCATTAAGCTACTGATCACCTCAATGAGGGTACAGCTAAAGTTCCCAATCTCGGTAATTTCTCTTGCTTTTTGACAATTTGGAATGCCGAGTCCGAACATCATTCTGTAGTAGGCAGCATTACTGAAAGCAAATTCAAAATAGCTTAAAGCCATTTGTGTAAGCTGTTCTTCTGGGTTGGTATATTTTTCCTTGGTGCTTTGCATGGCCATTGCAAGCATCAAAAAACCCTGTTTCACAAATTCTCCCTGAATGGCATCTTTGCTCTCAAAATGATTGTACACTACTGGCAAACTATATCCTATGGCATCAGCTATTTTTCTGATGGATACCGCCTGCCAGCCTTCTTGTAGCACAATTTGTTCTGTGGCTTTCAAAATGGCATTCTTAGTCAGTTCTTTTTGCTTCTGTCTATCTGTTTTAACTAACATCTAATTAGGTTAACACTGTTAGCAAAAGTAAAAGTTAACAGTGTTAGCTAAAAGGACTTTTGTTGTTTTTGACCAAAAGATGATAGAAGCAAATCTCATTTTATGAAAACAATTTGCCAGAAATAAGGGTTGTTTCCTATGCAAGCATAGTTTTTTAATGCCTGTATATAAATGACGAGGCTTTTATTTAAAATGAACGGTTATGAAAAAAATAGTATTATTGGCCATGTTAATGGTGTCGGCTGCCATTACTGCCTTTGCACAGGAGGGTAGGGGGTTCTATATCAAACCTACTGGAAGTTATTTTATCAAGGTTACACCTGTGGAGTTTCCTAATGTAGGCGAATTGCAGCCGAGAGACAGGGTGTTTAATATCAATCCCTTAACAGGGGCACAAACTTTGGTTTCCGAAGAAGCCATTACAGGTTCTTTTGGGCAAGGATGGAGAGCGGGCTTAACGGGAGGTTTCAGGTTCAATTCGGTAGTTGCCTTTGAAATGGGGGTTAACTATTTCCAAAGTGAAAGAAATACCATGGCACGCCAAACTGGATATAATGCCAATAACGGAAATGTGTTGTTGTCTATTCACTCCAGTGGACAGGTGAAGGCTTTGGATTTAACACCAACCATGGTTTTCCATGTGCCTACCAGTAAAAACTTTAGACCTTATTTGAAAATTGGTGCAGTATTGCCTGTTTATGGCTATTTGGAAATCAAAACAGACGTTAATGACCAAACAGGAACCGTTGCCAGTGGAATTAACCCAGCTTTAAGAGCGGTTGAACTTTCAAGAGAAGAACGTATCAAACCTAGACCAACCATTGGTTTTTTAGGTGCTGCGGGATTTAGTGTGCCTATTGGTAAAAATATCAGTTTCTTTAGTGAGGTCGAATATCGGAACGTATCGGTAAGCAGTAAAGAAAAAGAAGTACGCAAGTTTGAAGGAACGGGTACCACCCTTTTGGGAACGAAAGTACCTATTACGATTAATGATTTACCAACGGCGCAACGTTATACCGATTATCACAAAAAGATTGATCAAAATTCTAACGTACCAGGAAATGCCAATTACGATGCTAATAAAAGAGGAGATGACCTAAGATCGTATATTAATATTGGTGGTTTGGGAATGAATGTGGGACTTAAAATAGGATTTTAAAAGATGTCACATTGAGTTCACTCGTGTCATATTGAGATTATGTTGTCAGGCTGAGCTTGTCTGTCGTTGTCACATTGAGCTTGTCGAAATGTATGGGCTTCGACAAGCTCAGCTTGACAAAAAAAATTAACCTGGAATTTGCTCTACTAAAATCTGATGGCCTGCTCGATCAAAATAAGTGCAGGTCATTTGATTTAAATCCACAATCCACTTTTCTATACCAGTTTCGGCACAGTCATTACAAAAGGTATAATAGTCTGTGCCCCCTTGTTGGTGGGTTTTCAACTGACTAGTAAATTTGTCTTTATCTGTGGTTGCCGAGATAGAAAGGTTCTCATATTGAGCTGCTGATGAAGTTTGAAAATCATTAGCACCGAAATATTCAGTATGGCTATCTTTTACCCAAGTTTCGAAACTTAAAACACCCATGGCTTTAATCTCTTGAATATACTTTGGGAAATCAGTGCCCGACTTTACTTTGTCGTGTGCTTGCTCTATTGCTGCTACCGTGAACATTTATCGTTTAATGCTTTAATCTGGCTTTGAATAATTTCTCTAATTTATCCATTTTTGGCAAAATCACAATCCTGCAATAAGGCTGTTCCCCATTTCTAAGGAAATAGTCCTGATGGTAGTTTTCTGCGACGTAAAAAGTTTGGGCTTTCTCCAGCGTGGTTACTATAGGTTTACCAAGCGCATTCTCTTTATTTAGCAAAGCTTTATATTTCTCGGCAGTTGCTTTTTGTTGTTCGTTGTGGTAGAAAATCACCGAACGGTATTGAGTGCCAACATCAGCGCCTTGTCTGTTCAAGGTGGTAGGATCATGGAGTTTCCAAAATACTTCCAGTAGTTCGTCAAAAGAAATCTTTTTAGGATCATATTCAAATTCAATCACTTCCGCATGATTGGTTGTACCACTACAAACCTCATCATAAGTTGGGTTGGGAATATTGCCGCCTTCATAACCAGACTTTACATTGTAAACGCCGTCTAGTCGCTGGAAAACAGCTTCGGTACACCAAAAACAGCCCATTCCGAAAGTTGCTTTCTCTAATTTAGGTTTTTGCGCATCGGCACCTAATATGGAGAAGAGAATTAAAGAAGTCATCATTACACTTTTCATTTTTTGAAATTCTTAATATGTAATTATACGTAAAAGCCAGCGCAAAAGTTTTCTGAGCCCCTAAAAATGACAAGTCGCTTAGAATACAACTTGTTAACATTTTGAGGTTGTAAAAGAAGGGTGTTAATAACTTAAATATTTGATTGTTAAATTTTTATGGTGATAAAATCAATGTGGTT
Organism: Pedobacter sp. ASV17; assembly: GCF_016429065.1. Lineage (GTDB taxonomy): Bacteria > Bacteroidota > Bacteroidia > Sphingobacteriales > Sphingobacteriaceae > Pedobacter. The sequence continues at coordinate 19,429 of NZ_JAELTX010000064.1, read as the reverse complement.
GAGGTTTGTTAACATATCTTTTCTAAATTTAACTTGAACATTAAAAACAACGATATGTCAACACCTTATATCCCGTGTTTAGATTTAAACACCTACATTAACGGAACAGAGGAACAACGTAAAAAATTTTCTGACGAACTTGGTAAAGCTTTTAACGATTCTGGCTTTGTTACCATCACTAATCATGGTGTGAGTCAGGAGCTGATAGATAAACTCTATACAAACATCAAAGCGTTATTTGCGCTACCAGTTGAAACCAAACGTAAATATGAAAAACCTGAACTTGCGGGACAACGCGGTTATACCAGTGCGGGCAAAGAGACTGCCAAAGGCGCAAAAACTGCCGATTTAAAGGAGTTCTGGCAAATTGGTCAAACCGTTACTGATGGTGATCCTATCAAAAATGAGTATCCAGATAATGAAGTGGTTGACGAAATTCCAGAATTTAATACGGTAACCAGAGAGATTTATCAAAAATTGGAAGAGAATGGAAAGCACTTGTTGCGTGCCATTGCTACTTATTTAGGTTTACCTATCGATTATTTTGACCAACATGTACACAACGGAAATTCTATTTTAAGAGGCATCCACTATTTCCCAATCGAGGATCCTGATTCAATTGCTTCGGATGCAGTGCGTGCGGGTGCACATGAAGACATTAACCTAATTACTTTATTAATTGGTGCCAGTGCCGATGGTTTAGAGGTATTGACCCGCAGTAACGAGTGGTTGCCAATTAAAGCGCACCATACCGATATTGTGGTAAACGTAGGCGATATGTTGCAACGTTTAACCAATAACAAACTGCGTTCAACTACACACCGAGTGGTAAACCCGCCACGTGAATTGATGAAAACTTCTCGTTTTTCAGTGCCATTTTTCTTGCACCCACGCAGTAACATGGATTTAACGAGTTTAGAAACTTGTATTGATGCGGAGCATCCAAAAGTTTATAGCAATATGACGGCAGGTGAATACTTAGACGAGCGTCTGCAAGAAATTGGTTTGAAAAAGATGTAAGTAATAAATATATCTAAAATCTAAAAAGGCCCTGCACATGCGGGGCCTTTTTTTGTTTAGTGTTGATTTTTTAAGCTATCTATTTTAATAGAGTCAATTGCTTTTGGGAGTAGTTTTTTGATCTCGTTGGCAGCTGCTGCGGCTTGTTTCACTACCTCCTTCTCCACAGGTTTTACGGGAGCCTTTACAGGATTAACCGTTGTGCTTTTTCCTTTATTGTTAGCTGCTGGGGCTTTTTTGGATGGTGTACTTCCAGGTTTTGGTTTGGGGGCTGGTGTGCCTCTAATGATATCGGCTTTGCTGGTTGGCCTAAGCTCTGGTTTCCAAGTAAAACCTGTGAGCAATGGTTCTTTCGTTAATTTGTCCATTGGGTCTACAGCGCCTTCCACTTCTCTAACCGTAACAATATGGGTAAGCTCCTTGTTCAAAAACTTGAAACGTAAACGACTGCTTACCGTTTGGTTTACGTTGTCATAGTTGCCTTTGTTGTCTTTGGAGTAATAAATACTCTCAGCATTGCCATCTACATACATGTTGCGCATCTCGCCGTCTACAAAAAAGCCAGTGATGATTTTTCCCTTCACTTGGTTGAACTTAGTAGAGTCGCCTTCTATGTTCACAATGAAACCATTTTGCAATACTTGAAAATTATGGATTTTATTGTTTTTAAAGAATACGTGTATGGTATCGCCTGTTTGTTGGCTGCCATCAGACCATAAAATTGGATTTTTGTACCAACGTAGAGAAGAATCGGCAGCATTATAAAACAATGAATCCGCCTTTGCCTGCATGTTCGATTTATATACCCTCACGTTATGGTAAGCCTTAATGATCCTTGCCCGTACCGTATCAGCTGGATTGGTCGCGCTATCGGCCACTAAAGGCTTTACCACTTGACCAGCCGCTGCTTTTACGTTACTTGCTGTGTTTGCTTTTGTGGTAGCAGGTACATTTTTAGCCTTGGTAGTTGCCGCCTTTTGTAAGGTGCTTTTTACCGAATCAGCTTTTACCGCTGGTGTAATTTTCTTCAGCTTGGCAAGGCTATCGGCCATAAGGCTGTCCTGTTGCAGCTTATTTTTATTCGCAAGCAAACTGTCAATCAACGGCGGATCTTTAACTTTTGGTTTTTTAGCCTCCTCCTCTAGCTTCTTGCGTTCTTTTCTGCTTAATTTTTTATCGTTTGCCGTAGTGCCGCTTTTCTTAAAATCGTCGGTTTGTTGCTGCAATAATTTTTTAGCTTCGGCTTTTTCTTTATCCTTTTCTGCTTTCTCCTTTTCATCCTCTGCGCCAATTTCATTATCTTTTTTTACTGCAGGCCTGCTCAGCAATTTAAGGTCTTTAACCAGTGCTCGCTGGCTTTCTAAAGTGTCGGCCGCTAACCAGAGTGTGTCTGGCCTTTTCTTATTGTTAATGGTTACACTATCTTTTGTGCCCATTCCTACATAAGCTTTTTGAGTGGCCACAATACGTTCTTCATCTCTGTAGTATTCGCCCAATTGTCCATACAAAACCGTCTGATCTTTCGTGTCCCTAAAAACAACATTTTTTACCGCTTTACCGTAGCCACGCTTGCCGTAATAATACAAACTATCTCCTTTTAAGGAACGAGTGCCATTGGTATATAAGTTTTTCTTCCCGAAATAGGCATTTTCGCTTTTGGTGTTGTAGGCACCATCTTCTGTATAAAGTTTGTCGTCTTTGTTTTTGATGTTGGTTGGCCCATAAAAATAGGTCCAGTTGGTGCCCGTGTTGTAACGCAAACTATCGGAGGTAATAATGGTTTTTTCCGTAGTAACGATCAATACGTCCTTGGTGAAATACACATCTCGGTAGGTAGAAAAATAAACCCCTCTTTTACTGGTGATGGTCGCATCTTTGTTCACCAGCTTGCCGCCAGTATTATATTTACCAATTCTAGCGACCATGTCATAATCCAATACATTGGAGGTAAGCGTATTCTCTCTATCAATTAATTTGACATTTTTATCTAGATGTGCTTTTTTAGCATTACCATCATAATTCAAAAAATCTGAATAAATGTTTAACGTATCACCTTGGTTGATGTGTACGTTGCCAAAGGCTTCGAAAAAATTTCGGGTTCCGCCATAAAGCACCGCGCTGTCGCATTTTAAAATGGCGCCATCATGGCTAAAAATAGGTTTTCTTAAATAGCTGATGTTTGCTTTTGGACTGCCTGTAGCATGCTCTGCCGTTTCCAGTTTTATTTGGGTACGGTTTTGCGCAAGCAACACAAATGGGCAAATCAGGAAAAGAAATAAGAGGCGGAACTTTTGCACGATACAAATTTACAATTTTAGCGTTACGATTTTAGATTTAACCAAACAATAGAGCAATACAACAATTAAGTTTTTATTTTTGAACAATGTTACCAGTACAGCAATTTACGAACCATGTTTTACAGCATCAACTTTTTGAGGCTTCAGATCACGTGCTGCTTGCTGTAAGTGGTGGTAAGGATTCTGTACTGATGGCACAGCTATTTAAACAGGCTGGTTTTAATTTTAGTATAGCGCACTGTAATTTTAATTTACGTGCTGATGAGTCGCAACGTGACGAGCTGTTTGTGAAAATGCTGGCTGAGGAAATGCAGGTGCCTTTTCATGTGGTTCATTTTGATACGAAGGGCTTTTCTCAAACGCATAAAATTTCGACCCAAATGGCTGCTAGGCAATTGCGTTATGATTGGTTCGAGGAACTTCGGGAAGCGCATGATTACGCTCATATTGCGGTAGCACATCATCAAAATGATGCCATTGAAACCGTATTGCTTAATTTGGTAAGAGGTACAGGGATTAGCGGCATGCATGGTATTTTGCCAAAACGAGAGCATATTGTTAGGCCATTACTTTTTTTATCAAGACAAGAAATAGACCAGCTGGTGGATGAACATCATTTGGCTTATGTAGAAGACAGTTCTAACCTAAGTAGTAAATACGCTCGTAACAAGATCCGTTTAGAGGTGGTTCCGCATTTGAGGGAAATCAATCCAAATTTGGAAGAGACCTTTGCTGAAAATATCACCCGTTTTGCAGAAACGGAGGAGCTGCTACAACAAGTAGTGGCGCAAACCCGTAAGCAATTGCTCAAAGAGGAGGGCGGGGGTGTCTCCTTGCTGATCAGGGAAGTGCTGAATTTGAAGCCGCAAAAGCTGTTGGTTTTTGAGCTCTTGAAGCCTTTTCATTTTACTTCGGCTGTGGTTGATGAGATTTTAGCTTCACTGCATAAACAAAGTGGAACCTCGTTTTATAGTAACACCCATCAATTGATTATCGACAGGCAAAAACTATTGATTTCTCCCTTAAGGGAAGCTTCTGAAGAAATTTTTTATTTGCACGGCGAAGGAGAGATGTCGATGGGCTTTGGTCAACACATGAAGTTAAAGCTTACAGAGAGGGAGGCTTTTAAAGGCGAGAGAAATATTGCTTATGTAGATGCCGATTTGCTGATTTTCCCGTTGGTGATCCGTTACAGGCAAGATGGCGATAAGTTTATGCCGTTAGGAATGAAATCTTTGAAAAAACTAAGCAATTTCTTTGTCGATGAAAAAGTGCCCTTGCCAGAAAAAGCCAAAGTGCCTTTATTGATCAATGGCAATGGAGAAATGATATGGGTGGCTGGTTTACGACAAGACGAAAGATATAAAGTAGGTGCAACAACAAAAAAAGTTGCTATATTCGAATTATCAAACTGATTCATGGACGGAAGATACACCTTTATTGAAAAACAGTACATCGGCCGAGATTATATCCGTATTTCTATACGTTTAATTATGGCTGCCTTTTGTTTTGCGGTGTATGTTTACGAAAGAGACAGGGATAATACCGTTGATCTGTTTTTGGTAGTAGGCTTTGGCATTATTGGTGTTTCTATCATCCTGTTGTTCATGGTGCAGTATAAAACGGTCATCGAAAATAAAAAGGTACGGATAGATGGTTTGTGGACCGCCAAGAAGGTAGAAATAGACCTCAATAAGATTGTAGACATCCGTAAAGCTACCTATAGCAGGTTTTTCTTTAACAATCCTGTTTATAACCTTCATAAAAATGGAACCGTTCGCTTTTTCTCATCTGGCAAAGATGCCATTGTACTGACTGATAGGGATGGTTTAGAGTATTACATTGGTACCCAAAGGCCCAATGAGATGTATCTTGTGCTACAAAACGAGATGCGGTCAGAATAAAAAAATGCCATATTTTTCTAACCATATTATTACCCAGAATTAACAATCTTTAAACAGGATATCAGCTACATTTGCTTTTGTAAATCTTGAACATAGAGATTACGTTACAACCAACGGATGAAAATAGGAATAGTTTGTTACCCTACCTTTGGAGGTAGTGGAGTGGTAGCTACCGAGCTGGGCAAAGCCTTGGCCAACGAAGGACATCAGGTACACTTTATCACATATAGCCAGCCCGCAAGGCTCGACTTTTTTTCTGCCAATTTATTTTATCATGAAGTTTCAGTAAGGGATTATCCGCTGTTTGATTACGCGCCTTATGAATCGGCTTTGGCAAGTAAGCTAGTGGATGTAGTGCGTTTTGAACAATTGGATATCCTCCATGTGCATTATGCCATTCCACACGCTTCGGCTGCCTTTATGGCTAAACAAATTTTGGCTACTTACGGAATCAATATTCCTTTTGTGACTACACTGCACGGTACAGATATTACTTTGGTAGGTAAAGATGCCACTTATAAGCCCGTGGTTACCTTTTCGATCAATCAGAGCGATGGTGTAACAACCGTTTCGGAAGATTTAAAGGAAGATACTTATCGTCATTTTGATATTTCTAAAGACATTAAGGTGATCCCTAACTTTATCGACTTTAACCGCTTTAGTTTACAACCTAAGGATCACTTCAAAAAAGCGATAGCCCCAAATAATGAACGTATCCTTATTCATACCTCTAACTTTAGAAAAGTAAAACGTACAGAAGATGTGATCCGCATGTTTCAAAAAGTGCTGGAGAAAATACCTGCTAAGTTATTGATGGTGGGTGATGGACCAGAGCGTACGGCCAACGAGCAGTTATGCAGGGAGCTTGATATTTGCGATAGTGTACGATTTTTAGGTAAGCAAGATGCCGTAGAGGAAATTTTATCGGTGTCAGATTTGTTTATCATCCCTTCGGAAAATGAAAGCTTTGGTCTTGCCGCATTGGAAGCCATGGCCTGTAAAGTACCTGTGATTTCGTCTAACGCTGGTGGTTTGCCAGAGCTTAATATCGATGATTTTTGTGGTTACTTATGCGATGTAGGTGATGTTGAGGACATGGCCAATAAAGCAGTAACGATTTTGAGTAAGCAAGAGACTTTGGATTATTTCAAGGAAAATGCATTGACCAGAGCCAAAGACTTCGATTTAAAGAAAATATTACCACAATACGTTTCTTTTTATGAAGAAGTGATTGCTGGAAAGAAATAGGTCAATCTTTCTTAATAGATGCCACAAAAAAGCCCCGTACGTACGGGGCTTTTTTTATAAACATGATCGATATAAATCGCTTATTTTATGCGTTTATAAGATGAAGTAGTTGTAGAGGTGAGGCCATTGGCGGTGGTTTCATATCTGATTTGTAAGTTATTCTCGTTTAATGCCAATACTTCGCATTTGAGCATATCCGTTCCAACAACGTTAAACGCTCTGCTCGAAATTTCCAGTGTTTTCTTGTCTGATGAAAGTTTCCATTTGCCAAAATCAGGGTAGGCGGAAGATTCGTTGCCACAACGTAAGCTGCCATAGGAGCCTATGATGGTATTATCTTTATTGAAAACCATTAAATCATCTTTGGCACATTCGGGCATCAGCGCGTAAAGATCCATGTCAAATTTGTCTTGCCCAAAGTAAAAATAACTGGTGGCCGCAACCAGATTCCAAGAAGTGCCACCTAAGGAAAAGCTTTGATCTGCTGCAGGGTCTATATGAATGGTTTCTTTGGCACAAGAAGCTAGTAAAAGCACAGTTATGGCTAGCAGGTAAAAGAATTTCTTCATTGAATTAATTTAGATATTCCTAAAAATACTAAAAGTAAGCTATTTGCCAAAAATTAAACCTACTGGCGAACCTACTGCAATACGTTTTTTGAATCGGTTAGCTTTCCTGTTTTTGCATTTCTTTGAAAGATGGCGATGTCCCGAACTCACGTTGATTACTTATACGAAATACAAGATATTACCACGGAGCCTTACTGTCTGTGAAAAAGTGATGGCTGGAAAAAATTAACATATTTTTTTTGTTTTTTAGTCGGTAACGATAATGTTATATTTAAGCTTTGAAAGTTTAAAAGTGCTTGGTGAGCAGTGGTTTTGGATAATTAAAGCCTATCAGATGTTTGCTTGGATAATTTTTGATACGCTGCTTCTACGAGATTTCAGTAAACTTTCAAAGCTTTTACTATTAAAATGAAAAACTAAAACCGATGAGAACAAAAAATTTAATCATTGTTTTGCTGCTATTTGTGTTTTCTGCAACAAAGGCTCAAAATAAAAATTTGCCAACAAGGCATACCTTTAAAATCATAGATGGACATTTCTTGCTTGATGGTAAGCCTATTCAAATTCATAGTGGAGAGATGCATTATGCTCGAATTCCACAGCCCTATTGGCGCCATCGTTTGAAAATGATGAAGGCCATGGGGTTAAATGCTGTGGCAACCTATGTTTTTTGGAACTACCATGAAATTGCTCCAGGAGTGTGGGATTTTAAAACAGGTAATAGAAACATTGCTGAATATATTAGAATTGCTCAGGAAGAAGGATTGTTTGTGATCTTAAGACCCGGACCTTACGTGTGTGCAGAATGGGAATTCGGAGGTTACCCTTGGTTTCTCTCTAAAGTACCAAATATGGTGATTAGAGGATATAACGAGCCATTTTTAGCGGCTACAAAAAACTATTTTACACAACTATACGCCCAAGTGAAGCCTTTATTGATAAAAAATGGGGGTCCAATTATTATGGTGCAGGGAGAGAATGAATTTGGATCGTATGTTTCGCAACGTAGAGACGTTTCATTGCAAGAACATAAAAAATATAGTGCGGCGGTGTTTCAGCAGTTGAAAGACGTAGGTTTTAATGAGGTAGAGTTTTTTACTTCTGACGGTATTTGGCTGTTTAATGGAGGTGCCTTGCCCGGGGCTTTGCCTACCGCTAATGGAGAGGGAGATGTGAAAAAATTGACAGATTCGGTCAATAAATATAATAATGGAAAAGGACCTTATATGGTGGGCGAGTTTTATCCTGGTTGGTTAGATCATTGGGCAGAGCCTTTTTCTAAGCAATCTTTTATAAGTACGGCCAAACAAACACAGAAGTACCTTGATGCTGGTGTATCTTTTAATTACTATATGGTACATGGGGGAACAAATTTTGGTTTTACCTCTGGAGCAAATTATGATGATAAGCATGATTTACAGCCAGATTTAACATCCTATGATTACGATGCCCCTATTAGTGAAGCGGGTTGGGCTACAAAAAAATATGATACGCTGCGCCAAATGTTAAAAAAGGCAGACACCCCGCCTGTGCCTGAGAAAATTCCGATCATTACCATCCCTCATATTGCGCTGACAAAGGCAATAGATCTTGAAGATATCAAGCGTACAATGGAGCCAGTAAATGATGATCGGCCTTTGACCTTTGAAGAACTTAACCAAGGATATGGGTATGTTTGGTATAGTAAGCATTTTACTCAGCCTATTAGTGGTAAGTTAAAATTGAAAGGGCTGAGAGATTACGCTATTGTTTACGTAAATGGGGTTAAAGTTGCAGAACTAAATAGCTATTATAAAAAATATGACTGCGATATTGACATTCCATTTAATGCAACCTTAGATATTATAGTAGAAAATATGGGTAGAATTAACTATGGTTCAAAGATTGTTCAAAGTACCAAAGGCATTATATCTCCCGTAATCATCAATAACGAGGAGATTACCGGAAATTGGGATATGTATAAATTGCCAATGAACACAGCCCCAAGTTTATTCGCATTCAAAAACTCTGCAAAAATAAATAGACCCGCTGTTTATCAGGGTAGTTTTATCCTAACGAAAACAGGAGATACTTTTTTAGATATGAGAGGTTGGGGTAAGGGTATTGTATTCGTTAATGGAATTAATCTGGGCCGTTATTGGTCTGTTGGACCTCAGCAAACGCTTTACTTGCCAGGATGTTGGTTGAAAAAAGGTGAAAATAATATTGTGATTTTTGAGCAAAAAAATGAGGTTGTTCAAAAAAGCATTAATTCAGTGGCGGCACCTATTTTAGAAGACTTGAAGCCCGAAAAGGGGTTGCCAAAATAGTCCGTATTTACAGCCCTTCACAAATTAGCTGAAGGGCTTTTATGGCTAATTAAAAATTAAACATACAGGCGAACCTACTGCAATACGTTTTTTTGAATCGGTTAGCTTTCCTGTTTTTGCATTTCTTTGAAAAATGATGATGTCATTCGAGTATTGATGCCCTACCAATAAATAATTGCCACTTGGATCGATACTGAAGTTACGAGGACCTTTGCCTAAGGTGCTTACCGTTTCAACGTGTTTTAGTTTGCCATCTTTTTGTACAGCAAAAACGCCGATGTTATTCGCATCGCCACGGTTACTTTCGTACAGGAATTTGCCATCGGCAGAAATGTGGATATCTGCAGCATCAATTCTGCCTGTAAAATCGCTGGCAGCAGTGCTTATCTCCTGGAGTAATTTAAAATTGCCATCGTTATAGCCGAAAACGCTAATTTTTCCGTTGAACTCATGCGCTAAATAAGCAAACTTTCCATTAGGGCTAAAGGTAATATGGCGAGGGCCAGAACCAGGATTGGTGCTGAAGCTATGCTTTAAGGTCAATGGTTTTTCGGCATTCGCCTGATAGTTGTATACGTATATCTTATCCTCTCCTAAATCAGTAGAAATAACATATTTGCCATCTGGCGAGAATAAGGTTTGGTGCACATGGGCGCTGGTTTGACGCTTATCGGGGCCACTTCCAGTGTGTTGTACCAACTGTTTAACTGGTGTAAGCGAACCATCAGGCTTGATGCCGTAAACGCTAATGCTGCCACCACTGTAATTTGCAGTAAAAACATGTTTGCCGTCGGTAAGGATAAAGCAGGGATCTGCACCTTTGGTCGCTTCCTTATTGATCAGCGTACCTTCATTGGTTTTTGGATTAAATTTAAAAGCTGCCGCTTCACTGTTGGCACCAACTTCCGATACGCTGTAAATCGCATCGTTGTTTTTGCTTAAAGCTACATAACTTGGATTGGCGATGTTTTTAATGATGCCTAATTGTTTGGTGTCTGCTGTTTTACTGTCAAAATCATAAATATAAATTCCTTCGCTAGTGCCTTTGGTGTAAGTGCCAACAATAAGCTTATGGTTTTGGGCTATTGCCAATAATGAACCGTAGCAAAATAGTGTTAAAAGCGAAAGTTTCTTTAGCATGACTTTTTAATTTTTTTGAGAAAGATAGCAATAAATAAAAAATGCGCAAAGTTTAACTCTGCGCATTTCAAATCGTTTTATTTAATCAGATGCTTGATCTGTATCAATTCGTGCTCTTCTAAATATCTCCATCTTCCACGTGGCAGGTCTTTTTTAGTAAGGTTACCATAAACCACACGGTCAAGTTTCACCACATCGTAGCCTAAGTGTTCGAAAATACGGCGTACAATCCTGTTCTTCCCACTATGGATTTGTATGCCCACTTCGTTTTTACTTGCGCCAGCTACATAAGAAATGTTATCTGGTTTGATAAAGCCATCTTCCAGCTCTAAACCAAATTGGATTTTGTTAAAGTCGCCTTGCGTAAGGTTTCTGCTTAATTCTACCTGATAGATTTTGGTAATGCCATTTCTAGGGTGTGATAACCTGTCAGCCAGTTCACCATCATTGGTCATTAACAATAAACCTGTCGTATTTCTATCTAAACGACCAACTGGGTAAATACGCTCGCGGCTAGCTTTTTCAACCAAATGCATAACCGTTTTACGTTCCTGTGGATCTTCGGTAGTGGTGATATAGTCTTTAGGCTTGTTTAAAAGTACATATACTCTTTTTTCGCGCTTTAACAATTCACCATTGTATCTTACTTCGTCTTTATAAGGATCAACCTTAAAACCAAGTTCGTTAATAACTTTGCCATTTACGCTAACTACACCAGCTTCAATCAGCTCATCAGCTTTACGACGAGAGCAAATACCAGCATTGGCAATGTAACGGTTTAAACGGATCAGGTCATCTTCGGCTTTCGATTTTCTGCTTCTTAAGGTTGGAGCAACACGTTCGCCTTTATCTTCTTTTTTATTTTTGAAAGCACCGTCTTCTCTTTTTCTGAAAGGGCGATTGTCGCCGTAACGGTTGTCTTTTCTGTCTCCAGTTTTTCTATCGCCAAACTTAGCAGCAGCACCATCTTTGGCGTAACTGTCTTTTTTTACATAGCTTCTTTTGCCTTCTTTGTTGTCGAAAGATTTTTTGAAACCATCTTGATTGTCGAAATTGTTTTTGGCAGGTCTGCCAGTTTTAGGTTTGAAATCCTTTTTGTCTTTATTATCGAAACGCGGTTTGTCGCTTTTTTCGTTAAATCTTTTAGGTCTTTCTTCTGAAGCATTATTTCTTCTTGCTCCACTACGCTCAGTGCGTTCTCTTGGTTCGGTACGTTGATTACGTTCGGTGCGCTCACCGCGCTCACTACGTTCTGTTCTTTCCCCACGTTCTCTATACTCTCCACGTTCTTTACGTTCTCCAGTACGCTTGCCAGCATTGGACTTGTCATCCCGACTTTTCCCTTTGTTACTATTTGTCATGATACGCTTTTAACCGCATAAATAATGCGGCTGCAAAGATAGCAAATTTGTAGGGATTAACAATTGTAAAACACGGTGATTTTTGCTAAAAGTTGCTATTAAAAAAACTGGCCTCACGGTATTTTAAACGCCGATTTTTGCACTTGTTTTTGTAAGTGCTTGATAATTAAATAAATAAAATGTACCTTTGCGCACCAAGTATTAAGTGTTAACTAAAAAAGGAGGAAGATGTTAAAGAAACACCTCATTCCATGTACGGTAGTTTTAGGACTACTGGTTATGGCCAAAGTGTTTGCTTATAAGCTACCAACAGAAGTAGAAAATCTTAAGAAAGATAACTATACCAATAGTGTAAAAACAACCGAAGAGCCGGTATTTTCAATAGCTCAACTAGAGTTTGCCGAAGAAACATTGCCTATAGGCGATACGAAGGTAACTCACAAAATGAAGAGGACTTTGGCTTCATTTTCATATGAAAACTTGCAAACCACGCGTTTGCATAAAAAAGCAGCAGAATGGTTCCCTGTAATAGAACCAATTTTGGCGGCCTATGGCATACCTAATGATTTTAAGTATGTTCCTTTAGTGGAGTCTGGCTTAAGAGCGGGCGTTTCACCGAAGGGTGCGGCTGGTTTTTGGCAGTTTATGCCTAGTACCGCCCGTATGTATGGCCTAAAGGTAAATAGTAAGGTTGATGAGCGATATAATCTCAAAAAATCTACCATTGCAGCAGCCAAGTATATCAAAGAACTTTATGACGTTTTTGATAGCTGGACTTTGGTTGCCGCAGCTTACAATGTTGGCGACAATCACATGCGCCGACAAATTAACCGCCAGAAGCAGGATAATTATTTTAAGATGAAGCTTAACAGCGAAACAGGGGCGTACGTGTACAAACTTATTTCAATGAAGGAAATCTTAGAAAATCCTAACCGAAACGGTTATAAAAATCAAAAAGCATTAATTGCTTTTAAACAAACAGAAGAAACAAATGCTACTACGGTAGAATAGTGAGAATTGGTATAGCTTTTTTATAAGCATTTTAAAAGCGGTTTCCGAAATAAAGGAAGCCGCTTTTTTCGTTTATAGGTTTTTTGGCCACAGATACACAAATATGAAGATGTTCGTTTGGGTCAATAAATAATCTGTGCATTTAAATATCCACTATAATTTTAAAGTGATGCCACTATGTGTCTATGTGTTTGCATTTATTAAAAAGTAAATATAACCCACATAGACACATAGCAAACTCTATCTGCATTGGTTTCAAGTGGCAGAACCGTAAATAGTGACAAAAAATGATATTTTGAAACTAAAAGTATGAATGTGGTGCTTGGGAAATATTGTTTAACCCAACCCGTATTATCGAGGTTAATAAAATAATCTGTGCATCTGTGGCTAAAATAATAGCGTTTTCGCCTTTTTACTTTTAACTTTCTACTTTTGGAATATGTCTCTACAACATTTGAAGGTCGCAGCGGTACGCCAAGAAGTAAATGAAGTCATCAGTATTATATTCGAGCCTGTGGAGGGTTTGACTTATAAAGCTGGGCAATTCCTTACTTTGTCATTTACCCTTAACCGAAAGGAATTGAGGCGTTCCTATTCTTTTTATAGCTCGCCAGTGGTAGATGAACCTTTGGCCATTGCGGTAAAGCTGGTAGAGAACGGCGAAATTTCACGATTTTTACATCATCAAATTGCTGTTGGAGATATCGTAGAAGTGACCGAACCTAATGGCTTGTTTTTTTACGAGCCAGAAATTGACTTACAAAGAACGGTATTTCTATTTGCTGCCGGTGTAGGGATTACACCATTATTCTCTATTTTAAAAACGGCCTTGGTTGCCGAAAAGCAATCCAAAATTGTATTGGTCTATAGTAGCCGCTCCGCTGCAGATACCTTATTTATTGATGAGCTAAAAGCTTGGCAGCAGGTTTATCCTGATAGATTGGAGCTGATTTTCTTGTTCAGTAACTCTAAAAATCTGTTAAGGGCACGTTTGAATGGCTTTTTGGTACAGGAATTAGTGAAAACACATTTGGCTTTTGCCAAGGAAGATGCCTTGTTTTATACTTGTGGACCAGTTGATTATATGGATGTTTGCCGTATTTCTATTTTAGGGATTGGCTATAAACCACATCAGGTTAAACGGGAAACTTTTGTACTGCCCGAAGATGAGGTAGATGAGGATGACATGACGGAAAAAGTCGTTGATAAAAATACCTACTCCATTAATTTGATTTTTCAAGGCGAGACCCATCATTTGGAAGTTCCTTGGCCTAAAAGGATTTTAGATGTCGCCTTAGCGCACAAGATAAAAATTCCTTATAGCTGTAGTGGTGGTGTTTGCAGTACTTGTGCGGCAACCTGTATCTCGGGAGGGGTAAGGATGGACTATAACGAAGTACTTACCGATGATGAGATTGCGCAGGGTAGGGTGCTCGTTTGCACGGGACATCCTACGGAGAATGATACGACGATTACTTGGGGGTAGTTTGGGTTTTGAGTTGTGGGTTACGAGTTACGAGTTAAAAGTTGCGAGTGGTAGGTTTTAAAGCTTAATGGGGAGAACCGAAGCTTAGCGAGCTCATTGACGCCAAAATGTAATAAATAGCCAAGGGCAGAGAGGGTTTTATAATTTAAAAAACCTCTCCCTAGCCCTCTCCTTGAAAAGGAAAGGGGATAGTTAGCAGCAACTATCCTAGGATTTACTTCACATTCCTCGTCTGTGGTGGCAATGGCACAAAATCAGTTTCACCTGGTACAGGAGCAAATTCCTGCTTTAGCCACATCTCTTTTGCTTCTTCAATGCGTTCTCTGCTGCTGGCCACAAAGTTCCAGTAAATAAAACGTTCTTCAGGAAAAGGCTCCCCGCCAAAAATATAAACCGTGCTGTTAGGTTCCAAGGTAAATTCGCAAAGCTTGCTGTCTTTGGCTACCAAGAAGTTCTTTGGCCCAAAAGTATTGCCTTCACTGCTCACACCACCTTCTAAAATATACAGGCCGCTTTCGCCAAATAACTTGTCTCCTATGCTTAAGGTCTTTTCTTCCTTGTTCTTAATTTCTATAAAATAAAGCGGACTGTAAACGGGAATAGGCGATTTCTTGCCGAAAGCTTCTCCTGCAATCAACTTAAAATCTACGCCATCCTCTTGCCAAGTAGGAATGTCATTGCCATCGGCATGAAAAAACTCAGGATCCATTTGCTCTAGGTGCTTAGGCAATGCTACCCAAATTTGTAAACCATGTAAAAACTTGTCACTATGTCTTAACCTTTCAGGAGTACGTTCAGAATGAGCAATGCCCTTTCCTGCCGTCATCCAGTTCACCTGTCCTGGATTAATTTCCACAGCGGTACCCAAACCATCACGGTGCATAATGCTACCTTCAAATAAATAGGTCAACGTAGATAAGCCAATATGCGGATGAGGAGGAATGTCGATATTCTGATGGTCGTTCATGGCCGCGGGTCCCATGTGATCAATAAAGCAAAAAGGACCTACCAATCGCTTCTCTCTAAAGGGCAATAATCTGCCTACCAAAAAATTACCAATATCGCTTGGTCTCTCTTCAATAATCAGTTGTATGTTCGACATATTTTGGGGTTTTATTCTTTAAACAAATATACTTAAAAGGCCCCTAAAAAGTCGATTTTCTTCTTTAATCTCTTCGTTAAAAACCTTTAAGTAATTTAGCGGTTTAAATTCCAAAATGAAGCAAGCATTTTCTCTTTTTGATTTTAAGCAGCCCATCAATTATAAGAATGAGATTTTGGCAGGCTTAACCGTTGCAATGACCATGATTCCCGAGTCGTTGTCGTTTGCGATACTAGCTGGCTTTCCACCCCTAACAGGATTGTACGCTGCTTTTATCATGGGTTTGGTCACGGCGGTTCTTGGTGGGAGGCCTGGACTGGTTTCTGGAGGAGCTGGAGCAACGGTAATTACCCTCATTGCTTTAATGAAATTGCACGGACTGGAATACGTATTTGCTGCCGTAGTCGTTGCAGGTATCATTCAAATTACGGTAGGTGTTTTTAAGTTAGGCAAATTTGTGAGGTTGGTGCCCCAATCTGTAATGTATGGTTTTGTGAATGGCTTGGCCATTGTGATTTTTATGTCGCAGCTAGACCAATTTAAAGTGCGGGAAACTGGCGAATGGCTGAGCGGTACGGCATTGTACACCATGTTGGGCTTGGTAGGTTTAACTATTGCAATTGTGTGGCTTTGGCCCAAAATTACGAAAGCGGTCCCTGCTTCATTAGTGGCTATTTTGGCGGTTTTTGGTGTGGTGCTGATTGGTGGTGTTCAAACCAAAACGGTAAGTGATATTGCTTCGGTAGCAGGTGGTTTACCGCCTTTTCATATTCCAAAAGTGCCTTTTAATTTCGAAACTCTGCAAATTGTGTTTCCCTTTGGCTTGATTATGGCCATGGTAGGTTTAACCGAAGGTTTGCTTACCTTAAATTTGGTAGATGAGATTGTGGGCAATAAAGGCAATGGAAACAGGGAATGTGTAGCGCAGGGAAGTGCCAATATCTTAAACGGTTTCTTTTTTGGAATGGGTGGTTGTCCTATGATTGCTCAAACCTTGGTCAATTTATCTGCTGGGGCTAGGGCAAGGCTGTCGGCGATTATTGCGGCCTTCACCATTTTGCTCATTATATTGGTGGGTGCTCCAGTCATCGGAAAATTACCCATGGCTGCTTTGGTAGGGGTAATGATGATGGTGGCCATCGGTACTTTTGAGTGGAGCAGTTTGAGGGTGATTAACAGAATGCCAAAATCGGATATTTTTATTGGTGTGGTAGTGGCCGCAGTAACGGTATTGATGCACAATTTGGCCCTTGCTGTTTTGATAGGAGTCATTTTATCGGCACTGGTTTTTGCTTGGGAAAGTGCCAGAAGGATTAGGGCCAGAAAATACATCAATGAGGATGGCGTGAAACATTATGAAATCTATGGGCCTCTGTTCTTTGGCTCCACCGCAGCGTTTTTAGAAAAATTTGACGTTCAGGATGATCCCGAAATGGTGGTGATAGATTTTAAAGACAGTAGGATTAGCGATATGAGTGCGATAGATGCCGTTCATAAAATTACCGAACGCTATCGCAAACTGAATAAGAAAGTCACCTTAAGGCATTTGAGTGCAGATAGTAGGCTATTGCTAAGGAATGCAGGGAATATCATCGAAGTAAATATTGACGACCCGACTTATAAAGTGGCGGATAAGTAAATTAGCTAATTCGTTGATGAGATCATTGGATAATGAAAAAGCCATTTCAGTGAGGGATGGTATGCTATATTCGCTAATCAGCACATTTGCCCATTTACTAATTCATTAATGAGATCATTGGCTAATGAAAAAACCGTTTCAGTGCCGAAAGGTATGCTATAGGGAGGTGATGATATGGGTGTGTTCAGTGGTGTTTGAACAAAAATCCGAAGGATTTCAATATTTATAGCAATCCCCAAAAGCATACGACTCCTACAGAGTCGCATCAGCGTTAGTCATTTTTTTTATAGGTATTTAACCTCTTCGAGGTCATAAAAACATATGGGACAAAGGTCTCTCGCCTTAATTTTAGGAATTACGCTATGGTGAATGACGTTCTATGCGGTTAACATTAGCTAATCAGCACATTTGCTCATTCGCTAATTTATTAATGAGCTAATAAAAAACGCCATTTCGGTCCCGAAAGTTCGGTCTCGAAATGACGTTCTATGTAGTTAAATTAGCTAATTAAACCATCAGCTAATCATCACATTCAATTAAGCTTGTTGCAATCCAGGGATTTCTACCATTTCATTGGCTTCCGCTTGGTAATCTACACCTTCTACATCAAAACCAAAAAGGTTTAAGAAATCGTGTTTGTAACCTGCTAAATCGCCAGTTGCTGGTAAAGTCTCCGTATCGGCAGTTTTCCAAAGTTCAGCCACCTTAGCCTGCACATCTTCACGCATTTCCCAGTCATCAATTCTGATACGACCTTTATCGTCTACTAAAACGTCTCCGCCAGTATAAAGTCTTTCATTAAATAAACGTTGGATTTGCTCAATACAACCTTCGTGAATACCCATTTCTTTCATTGTTTTGTATAAGAAAGAAATATATAATGGAATTACTGGGATAGCTGAACTTGCTTGGGTAACCAATGCTTTATTTACCGAAACATAAGCTTTGCCCTTAAGGTCGGCTAATTTATCGGTAATGGTAAATGCTGTTGCTTCCAAATGGTCTTTAGCACGGCCAATCGTTCCTTTACGGTAAACTGCTTCCGTTACTTTTGGACCAATATATGAATAAGCCACTGTCGTTGCACCTTCGGCCAAAGCACCAGCTGCTTTTAGGTCATCTATCCACATTTCCCAATCTTCACCGCCCATTACGGCAATGGTATTTTCAATTTCTTCTTCGTTAGCAGGCTCAATGCTCACTTCCGATACAATGCCTGTATGGAAATCAACCGTTTTGTCGCTAAAAGTTCCGCCAATAGGTTTTAAAGTTGAACGGTGAGTTACGCCAGTTTTTGGATTAGTTCTCACTGGAGAAGCCAAGCTATAGATAATCAAATCAACCTGACCCCAATCCGCTTTGATTAAATCAATGGTTTGTTGTTTTACTTCGTTAGAAAAAGCATCGCCATTAATGCTTTTGGCATATAAACCATCCGCAATCGCTTGTTTTTCAAATGCTGCGGTATTGTACCATCCCGGAGAAGCAGTTTTGCCCTCTTTAGGTTCTTTTTCGAAATAAACACCAATGGTAGAAGCTCCAGAGCCATAAGCCGCAGTTATTCTCGAGGCTAAGCCGAAGCCAGTTGAAGCACCAATCACTAATACACGTTTAGGGCCATTGATAGCTCCTTTAGATTTTACGTATTCAATTTGGTTTTTAACGTTTTGTGCAGCGCCATCAGGATGTGCTGTTAAACAAATAAAACCACGCATTCTAGGTTCAATAATCATAATTTTGCTATTATAATGCCAATTGCTGGCAATCCTTCGTCAAAGCTACCTATTTTTTTGTGCTCTACAAATTTAGAAAGTACCTTCATGCGACTGTCGCTTGGAGCTCATCACTAGGTATAATATTTTTTTGAAAAGCGAAGCTTGTAGTTCTTGGTTAATGTGGTCCTTTGCTCCGTTCAAATGGCTTCATTGCGCTACGCTCCATTTTGCCATAACCACTTCGCCAAGGTTTATTTTACAATGGTAGTGGAAATGGCTGCTTGTTTAATATCCTCCCCCTTGCCCTCCCGATGCTTCGGGAAGGATATGCATGGAGTTTAACCGATATGTTTTTTTATGAGAGCTAACCCCTACAATTTTGGGAAGCGGATTAAGCAGAAAGAATTAACGGTTAATACTCTTTACGTTTTATGATTGAATATTTAAATCCTTAGTTTTTAAATATTTACTATATTTGCACAAATATTAAAATCATGCTACGTCTAATACATATCCAAAATCAATGCGCTAGCCAGTCTATTTGGTCAGGTAGCTTGGATATTGACTTTAGTTTTATCTCGGGCTACTAGCATCTTTTCTAAAAAAAAACGCATTTCAACTATTATCA
>NZ_JAELTX010000618.1 GCF_016429065.1 Pedobacter sp. ASV17 | reverse complement strand
AACCACAGATGGCCAAGCTGGCACGTCCTCACAATGGCGAGGCAATGCGTAATACAACAAAACAATGTGCACTGTATAATACGAATAGACATGTTTGCTCAATATCATGAGCCTTGGCATCGCACGAGACATTGCAAAAAGTGGCACCACAGGGGAGGCTCCATTGACACGCAGTCCATTTAAGCATAGACGTGTCTTTGCTTTGTCCCATTTCCAGTGCGAGTACGACAACGGTTACGAGGACTATCGAGTAGAATTTTAGCAAGGTCAATTGCACAGGGGGTTTGTGCGCTTGTTGAGTCGCAAATGTTTCATTCAACGCCGGAAGCTCCTATCCGAGCCCTCTCAAGTTCTGTTAGAACGCGCGGCCCCAATATTCAACATTTTGCCAAACATAGTCGGCACTTACAAG
>NZ_JAELTX010000617.1 GCF_016429065.1 Pedobacter sp. ASV17 | reverse complement strand
GAAATTTCTCTCATCAAAGAGCGCGATGAAGAGAGATTCAAAATTATTTGCGATACAATGCCGCAGCTAGTATGGACAGCAACCCCAGAAGGCCGACACGACTTTTTCAACAACCGGTGGTACACCTACACTGGCCTTTCGCCCGAAGAGTGCCTCGGTGTAGAGTGGCAACGGCCGTTCCATCCTGACGATAAACCAGAGGGCCTGGCTCGCTGGCACAATTCGTTACGGACAGGGGAACCCTATGTCATGGAATATCGCTGTAAAAATAGGGACGGAGACTACCGCTGGTTCCTTGCTCGTGCGTTGGCAATCCGAAATCCAGAAACAGGCGTCATCGAAAAATGGTTTGGCACTTGCACAGATGTCCACGAAAGCATAGAGACCAAGCTCAATGCCAAGCGCACGAGAC
>NZ_JAELTX010000616.1 GCF_016429065.1 Pedobacter sp. ASV17 | reverse complement strand
GAAAAGAACCCCTTGGATCACCGCGCTCGATTATTTCTTTAATTGTTTCTCAGTCATCATGTTATCATGTCGGAGACGAGCGGCTGTTGCGACGAACAACTGAAATAGGGGAAAAGAAAGAGGCATTAGGAATAATAGAGCACTGATCAGTGGTCATGTACAACTCGTCTACTGTGGCATGTAGAAATGCCATCTGACAGAGGAAATAATACAAAGATAGACTTGTCACTGCGCTTTTTAACGGACTTGACCGTGTTGTGTGTATTGTATATATATGGTAAATGTACATTGTTTCATCATGGTGTATCAGACGCCTTGCCATGCTCTTGTCCATCTAAAATGGAAGTCAGTTGCTTTCCTACTCCAATTCTGTTTCCTGTCCGCGTCTGTGACAAGTCCAATACCCCAACGC
>NZ_JAELTX010000615.1 GCF_016429065.1 Pedobacter sp. ASV17 | reverse complement strand
GCTACCTGTTATGCAAACGAGAATGCAAATTCTTCAATACATTAGGCTCATGCAGCCGATTGGAAGAAGAAACATATCAGAAAGCCTAGGTATGACAGAACGAGTATTGCGAAGTGAAGTTCAAGTATTGAAAGAACAAAACTTATATCACGTCGCTTCTTATTGAATGAATATGAAAGAAGAAGGAACAGCTTTAGTTCTTGCTTTGGAAGACTTTATGAAAGATTTTTCCGGGTTTTAGGTTTTATAAAAGCAACTTAAGGAATCATTAGACTTTGTTGATGTTTTCGTTGTCCATTGTGAGAGTGTTGAATCAGGTTGGGTCAAACTGGAGATGGGCCGTGCTTGTGTGACTTGTATAAAAGACCTTCTGACAGCGAATAATATCGTTGCTGTGGCTGGAGGAACTACGC
>NZ_JAELTX010000614.1 GCF_016429065.1 Pedobacter sp. ASV17 | reverse complement strand
GTGTACTTGTTAGGTTACATTAAACCGAAACAATACCTCATGTGCAGGTTCTAGACTCTATGTCCACTGTAAGGGAACTCCAATCATTAATTTCTCCTGTCGCATCTTAAACTGTACTTTCCTTCTTTCGGCAGGCCTTCCGACTTAGCTGGCAGTGTCCCGCGGTCAAGCGAGTGAGTATAATTGCGGCAGAGTAATTGTCCGTCAGTAAAGCCGCCAATGAAAAATAGCGGCATCGACGGGTATCTGGCTTGGCCTAGTGCCGGCCACGAATTGGGCCAATAAAGAACACGCCTGCAAAGTCTAAGCCTTTCCTTCTGAGGACGTAAGCTTACAGCTGTACCCTAATGGGAACATTGCAGCCAGCGTAGTCATAAAGCGTAGCAGACTGCCAATGAAGGTCAATTATAAAA
>NZ_JAELTX010000613.1 GCF_016429065.1 Pedobacter sp. ASV17 | reverse complement strand
ATCT
Organism: Pedobacter sp. ASV17; assembly: GCF_016429065.1. GTDB lineage: Bacteria > Bacteroidota > Bacteroidia > Sphingobacteriales > Sphingobacteriaceae > Pedobacter. Next base: position 409 of record NZ_JAELTX010000613.1, on the reverse strand, counting down.
TTAAGTTATGGTAGTATTGCGGTTCTTTGAGCCAGCGCATCTAAGAATGAACGAAACAATGAAAACATCGAACATCATCTCATATGCAGTAAAACAAGGGACATCTATTCGTCGCTTTTCACCACGCGAAAAGCTTCTGCAATCGTAGCAAACTGTTGTTCTGTGGTGAACTCCATTTCAGTGCCATGACACTTCAAATTTTTGAAATCGTCCCCTGCCACCCACAGGTACCTTTGATGCTCGTTTGGGTTCAGCACAATCCTTTGGGCATTTCCTACATCCACAATAAAAGAATACTTCATAACTCGTATCCCACCTGGTGTAACAAATGCCGCTCCATTCAAAGATGAAACGGGCTTTGGAGCACCACCTAGGCCAACTTGCCGCCCGATGCATGCCAGTTCTAGGC
>NZ_JAELTX010000612.1 GCF_016429065.1 Pedobacter sp. ASV17 | reverse complement strand
CCTTGTCGCTCTTAAAACAGTTCCTATTTTACGGTGAATTTTTGGGTTTTCCTATGCTCTTTGCAAATGGATAGCCACTTACCATCTCTGATTTCCACGAGCTTCGACAAACTTTACTCTACACGTCAGTATTGGGATGCAGCGCGTCCAAAACACCAAGCTTACATCAATAATGTCCAACGGCTACGCTTATGAGTTAGTAAACGAGAGAGATAATTAGGTTATTTGGCAACTTACGTCCACAAAGTTGATGAAGGCGTAGCCTACACTTGAATCTCGTTATCATTATCGCTCTGGTTAGCTATCTCTCTTCCTCCACTTACTTGCAGTCGTTTGCGAAGTCAATACGAAGATACATGAAGTCGTACTTTCCCCAGCTTGACTCGTCAACGATACGCTTAAGCATTGCCTGA
>NZ_JAELTX010000611.1 GCF_016429065.1 Pedobacter sp. ASV17 | reverse complement strand
AGACGGAACTGCCCGAATATGACCGGCTCCGGCTGGCGGGCCGCATCCCCACTCCGAATGTTTACATCACCCGGCCGTGCCGGGGTGCCTACGATACACGCACTTGACCACTGGCTGATATGATAATTCCTAGCAGGTTATGGCATTTACGAGTTAGTGTTATTGAATCGCCTTTCAAGCCTTAATTTTCAAAATTAGAGTACCTCAGTGGAGGAAATATGAAATGGCGTCGTGGCTCAATGTGAAAAGTTTAGCATTTCAATGTTTATCATCATTCTCCATGATTTTGATGTTTCGATCGTGAACTGATTCTATAAAGTTAACTGCAGCAAGGTCCGTGCGGCTAATAAAACTCGATTACATTCACAAAGACGGGGATTTATACAATATAAGCGCAGCGCAGAACCCTCGCT
>NZ_JAELTX010000610.1 GCF_016429065.1 Pedobacter sp. ASV17 | reverse complement strand
GAGCTAGACAGAGGCGCTGTGTCAGGCGTCTCAGTTGATGGAATGGGCGTTGATGATTTATAGGAAGACGGAGGTGGTTCTGTGGTAGATGCGCGCGGTGAGGCGGCTGCCGATTCGCTTTTGATACTGGCATCAGCAATCTCGAAGCGAGAATCGTTATATGAAGAATCCATGGCGTTTAGTGAGTGTGTGAGTGGTGAGTGGCGACACGGCGTTTATGAGAGAGCCGTATTCACATGTATCGCGTTCTTGTCAGCGAAACATAGCCTTTCGATCTTCCAAAAATTCTTATAGTGAACGCAGTTGATGAAGAATCAATTTTGCTTTTACGTCGTCGGATGACTTGGATTTTGTGAAGTACTGTAGATGATTGGTCCGGTGCTGACGCGACCCCGGAAGCGCGCCTCGCCCAC
>NZ_JAELTX010000609.1 GCF_016429065.1 Pedobacter sp. ASV17 | reverse complement strand
GCACAGCATCTGCAAGGGGAGGAGTGTAGCTGTTAGTTGGACATCGAATGCTGCTCACAGTCCCCAATGGGCTTCCTATGGCTGCAGCGGGGTTACAGTGTTTATCTCACTTTTCTTTTTCTTTTTTTCTTGTTCCTCCCGTCGTGCCCTGTGCAGTTTATTGCTGTCGCTGAAGACGATCCTCTTAGTATGCACATGCGAAATAATAAGAAGACCCATCCTGCCCAGGCGCATTCCCTACTTGTAGGCTGTTCGCGACATCTCCAGTGCGCCGCATTGGGCCGGCCGCAAAAAGAAAGAAAACAGCACCAAACAGAGGTATTGCGAACAATTCGGTCTCGCAGCAAAGACAAGCAGAGTGCAGGGGCGTCAAAAGCAACAAAGGATAAATAAGGAACGCTCCGGGGGCATCGC
>NZ_JAELTX010000063.1 GCF_016429065.1 Pedobacter sp. ASV17 | reverse complement strand
CCCCCCCCCCCCCCCCCCCCCCCCCCCCCCCCCCCCCCCCCCCCCCCCCCCCCCCCCCCCCCCCCCCCCCCCCCCCCCCCCCCCCCCCCCCCCCCCCCCCCCCCCCCCCCTTTTTTCGGCTCAGTCGTCGGCAGCGTCAGATGTGTATAAGAGACAGGGTTAAGACTTTGATAGCGTCAGGCGCAGCCGTGGCTTTTTTTGCATACTTTTTTCAGCTATAGGAAAAAAGTTTGTCCGCGAAGCGACAGAACTAAAAATAACAGCAAGTAATACTTGGTTTTGTATAAACTTTTAATCTCTTGTGCTTTTAAAGCTTTTTTTATCCCAAACTCACGTTAAAATAATAAACTTTAGCGCTTAAGTTCCGACAATCTACCTTTAATATATTCCACTTGCGGTTCATCCTCCTTATCCAAATCTTTGTTCTTCAAATAAAGATTGTAGTAAGTTAGGGCAGATTTACTTTGCTTCAGTTTCAAATCGTACAGTAAACCCAAACGATAATAACTGTTTTTGTTAATCTGATAGCTCAAGCCCTTTTTGTACGCATTGCTGGCTGCCGTAAATTGTTGTTTTTCTTCGTAAATACTCCCTAACAAATTGTAATAGGCAGCGGTATTGGGTGAAATCCCTTCGGTTATGGTTTGTTTGGCATAGCTGGCCGCTTGGTCGTAGTTTTTCAGTTCGCGGAAACACAGTGAAGTATAATACAAGGTGCTTTCCGTTTGCATTTCGGTTTTTTCCAGCATTTGATATAAAGTGATCGCTCTTTTATAGTTCTTTAAAAAGAAATAGGCCTTGGCTACATCGGCGAGCACGTTGGCATCGGCACCATTTTTAAGTAGTTTTTCGCCAACGGTCACTACCTCGTTGTATTTGTTCAGTTGGTTGGCAATAGGTAATAAAGCTTGTTGCAATACCAAATGGCCACTATCGGCAGCGATGGCTATTTTCAATACATCGTAAGCAGGTTTAAGGAGCTTTAATTTCCTGTAGCTAGCCGCTAAATCATAAGCTACTTCGGCCTCTGTGGCATTTAATTTATTAGCCTTTTGCAGGTATTGGACTTTTAACATCAAGCTATCCGTATAGTCTGCCAAGCGTTTAAAGGCGTTAAAATTGGTGCTGTCTAAAGCAATAACTTCCTGTAGGTACACCGTAGCATTTTTATTGTTTCCTCGCCTCGAATTAATGTTGGCCAAGCTGAATAATACAGGAATTTGTTTCGGTTGCAGTTCATTAATTTTTTGGTAGTTTTTCTCTGCATCCACCAGTTTTCCTGCCATCATATTGCAGTAGGCTATTTGGCCCAAAACTTTCACATCACCAGTCTCCGCAGGATAAATACTACTTAAATAGGCTGCAGCTTCGGCATAGCGTTGGCTTTGATAAAACTCCAATAATTTTTCTTTGTCCAAAACCACTTGTTGGGCAACACAAAACTTGGAAATCACTAAAAACAGGAAGGAAATATAAAGGCTTTTCATGAAAACTAAATTATTAGTTATAGATGAGATTTGCAAATTCTTTATACATAAAAAACAATAAAATCAAACAAAAGGCATGTAGGAGTGGTTGTTAAAGAGAGTTTATCATTTAAATAAAAACAGAATTTATGGAAACTTTAAAGAAATTCGAACTGATGGAGAAGATAGTGAGAGAGCTGGAAGATTTGCAGCATTCCCAACAAGCTATCATACAAAAAATAGGAAAAATAGAAGTCGATAACATCGAACTGGGCGATAAAAAACTAGAAGAAGATTTGCCTGATATGCACCAAAGGGTGGCCGATAATTTGGATGCGATTGTAGAAATTTTGGATTATTTCGCCAATAAAACCGAGAAATTCGGTAATAAAAACAATGTCGACGAATTAAAGGAGCAGCAAGCCATTAATCAGGTTACTGGTAAATAATTCATTTGGTATAAAATATAAGCTATTCTACTATTCAGAGGAGCGGGAATTCTAGACGGGTTAAACTGTGGAAGTGTTCTTAGCTGTGCTCCAAATAGTAGGATAGTTTTTCTTTTTAATCACCTGTGGGCACCAGTATGCAAAAAGTGGTGCCTTTGCCTACTTCGCTGGATACGCTGATTTCGCCATCGTTTCTGCTCATAAAGTCTTTGCAGATCATTAAGCCTAAGCCAGTGCCTTTCTCGTTCTGGGTACCTCTTGAGGATACGTTTTCATCCTTGAAGAGTTTTTCCATCGTAGCTTCCGAAATCCCTACGCCATTATCTTTGATACAGATTTTAAGCATATGATTGCGCTGGTAGCTTGCCGTAATTACAATTTCGCAGCCTTCGTTACAAAACTTAACGGCGTTGTTAATGATATTTCTAATGACAATTTGAAACATTAAAACATCTGCGTAAGCAATTTCATTAGGAAAAACGTCATGCAAGATGTTCACCTTTTTAAGCGTAGCCGCAGGCAGGTGGTAATTGATTTCATTGAGGATAATGTTCCGTACGTTGAAAAACTCCTTTTGAATCCCAAAACCCTGCAATTGGCTTCTCGACCAGTGCAAAATGTTTTCAAGCAAATCAGTCGTATAAATGATATCCTTGCTCAGCTCGGGTGATATTTTTTCAAACTCTTCTTGACTAACTTGATTGTAGGAAACCATTTTCAAAATCTCAGACAGGTTCACCAAAGGCCCTCTTAAATCATGTGCAATGATAGAGAAAATACGGTCTTTCAACTGATTTACTTTTTCCAGTTCCAGAGCCTGTTCCTTAGCAATTAAGGCATCTTTTTTGGCCGAGGTAAGGTCTTGTAGTTTCACAATGGTAAAAGCATCGTTGATTTTACTTTCATTCAGTAATAATATTTCTGCTTCAAAATAAATAATCTCCTCTTTTACAAAAGCCTGCATGTCCATTTTTCCACTAAATCCCCTTTCTATCTTTTGGATAAAATCCACATGCTTTGGAAACAATTCGCCAATGGATTGTCCAATAATCTTTTGGTCTTTTGAAAGGTTGAGGTATCGGTACAGGGATGAATTATAATCAATCACTCGGTATTTGTGGTCCAACACCAAAAAGCCATCATCCATTAGTTCCAAAGCTTTTTCTCTGGCAATAGGCACAATATCAAACAACCTAAATCTGTAGATGCCCAATAAAATAAGAAAGGTAGTTAGGATAAACGCAAATGGGGTAATGTCTATAAAGCCCAATGGCCTTAAACCTACAAGGTAGCTGATGTTGCCAATCCAAGGGAGTAAAGCTGCAATAAGGATACTGTAGTTCTGTTTTCTGTAGATAGGGTCAGCGCTTCTGAATTTGTTAAAAATCAGGTAACAACCGCAAGCCAGTAGTAGGTAAAAGTATGCAGTGAAAATATGGTACCAAGTTCCGGGATATATTTTAATCATTGGAAAAGGCCCATCAAAAAACATCTTTACATCCTTATAGTGCAAATGGTGCATTGGATTGGTCCATACCATAAAAAGCGTGGTAATGGGAGCTATGAGCAATAAGGTAAGGTTAAGGGGCTTCTTGTACCAGCATTCTTTGTTGCAAAAAGCAAGGCAAAACAAAAACCAGTTTAAGGGCAAAGTGGCAATGCCCAGGTACTCAATGTTGATAAAAAATAAGGCTTGTTTTAGGTTGTAGCTAGAAAGTTCTAGACCGTAAGCAATAGACCAAATGGCATTGGACCCCATCATTAGGCCAAACCATCTCACCACACTAGTGCCGCGCTTATAAATGTAGATAGCTAAAACGGCCGTTAGCATTCCAAAAAATAGCAAAACTAACCCGTAACCGTTAAAGGTGAAATCCATTGAGCAATAATTAATTTATCTTTAAGAAAGTAAAATTAAAAATTTAATTTACCGAATAAAAACGGAAAATAGCGCAGTTAAAATTTAAATTTTCGTGAAAGGAAGTATAGCCATATGTTGATAATTAGCTGACGAAATCCCTTATATTTTTCGTTAATTTTGGTATCCTCATTTTTTAGCTATGTACTTAATTTTTGATACCGAAACAACAGGTTTGCCACGTAATTTTAACGCCCCAATTACCGATACGGATAATTGGCCGCGTTGTATACAAATTGCTTGGCAGTTGCACGATGATATGGGAAGGTTGTTGGAGCACCAAGATTATTTGGTACAACCCGAAGGCTTCAACATTCCTTATGATGCCGAGCGTATTCACGGTATTTCTACCGAATTGGCGCAGGAGCAGGGGATTCCCTTGGCCGAAGTATTAGAGAAATTTAAAGAAGTTTTAGGGAAAGCCAAATTTGTGGTAGGGCAAAATATCGGCTTCGACCTTAACATTATGGGCTGTGAGCTATATCGTTTTGGACAGGAGAACCTATTGGCCGATATGCCAGTGTTGGATACCTGTACTGAGGTTACGGCTGATTTATTGAAAATTCCTGGAGGTAGAGGTGGTCGATTTAAATTGCCCAACCTTACAGAACTGCACCAATATTTATTTGGCGTGCCTTTTGCCGAAGCCCACAATGCTACTGCCGACGTTGAGGCCACTACTCGCTGTTTCTTGGAGCTGATTAAAAAACAGATTTTTACCAAGGAAGAACTACAGGTTGATACAGATTATTTCCTGAAATTTAAGGAAGCCAATCCTTTCACGGTAGAATCCGTAGGTTTAAAGCACGTTAACCTAAAAGCCGCTTCAGATGAAATAAGAAAAAGAAAAGGTGCGGATGCTGGCGGTGTTTCTAAACAAACGTTAGAAAGCAATAAGGCCGCGTTGGCCGATGCTGCCTTTGCTCATTTGCACAATCATACCCAATTTTCGGTTTTGCAAAGTACCATTAGCGTACCTGCTTTAGTGAAAGCCGCTGCCGAAAAAGGGATGCCTGCGGTAGCCCTTACCGACCATGCCAATATGATGGGCGCTTTCCACTTTGTGAGCAATGTGCTTAACCATAACAAGGCTGCCGAAGCTAAAAATGCAGAAGCCTTGGAAAAAGGAGAAACGCCTAAGGAAACCATCTTGAAGCCAATTATTGGAGTAGAATTTTTTGTGTGTGAGAACCACACCGATAAAACACGAAAAGATGATGGTTACCAAGTGGTGTTTTTGGCCAAGAACAAGCAAGGTTACCACAACTTGGCAAAAATGTCGTCAATTGCTTATACCAAAGGGTTTTACTATGTGCCTAGGATAGATAGGAATGTTGTTGAACAGTACAAGGAAAACCTGATTGTACTTACAGGTAATATGTACGGAGAGGTGCCAAGTAAAATCTTGAACATTGGCGAAAAGCAAGCGGAAGAAGCTTTACTGTGGTGGAAAGAGAAGTTTGGTGATGATTTTTACATCGAGCTCATGCGCCACGGACAGGAAAATGAAGACCGTGTAAATGAAGTATTGGTGAAAATGGCCGCCCAAAATGGGGTGAAAATGGTAGCCACCAATAATACCTATTACGTTAACAAAAAAGATGCGCATGCCCACGATATTTTACTTTGTGTAAAAGACGCTGAAAAACTTGCTACACCAATTGGTCGTGGTAGAGGTTTTAGGTACGGCATGCCTAACCAAGAATATTATTTCAAGTCGGCAGAAGAGATGAAAGAAATCTTTGCCGACGTGCCAGAAGCGATTATCAATGTACAAGAAGTTATTGATAAGATAGAAACCTACAAGCTTGCAAGAGAGGTATTACTACCTAAATTTGATATTCCCGAAGAATTTGTGGTGGCAGAAGATGAAACCGACGGTGGAAAAAGAGGGGAGAACAAATTCCTTCGCCATTTAACCTACGTAGGTGCCGAAAAGCGTTACGGAGAGCTTACTACAGACATTACCGAACGTTTGGATTTTGAGCTGGCTACCATTGAAAAAACGGGATATCCAGGTTACTTCTTAATTGTACAAGATTTTATTGCCGAAGCTCGTAACAGGGATGTGTCTGTTGGGCCAGGTCGTGGTTCTGCGGCAGGTTCTGCGGTAGCTTACTGCTTGGGAATTACCAATATCGACCCTATTAAATACGATCTCCTTTTTGAGCGTTTCCTTAACCCCGACCGTGTATCCATGCCCGATATTGATATCGACTTTGATGACGAGGGTCGCGGTCGTGTAATGGACTACGTAATTGGAAAATATGGTTCCAGTCAGGTGGCGCAAATCATCACTTATGGTACCATGGCAGCCAAATCGTCTATTAGAGATACGGCAAGGGTGCTAGATTTGCCACTTTTCGAGGCAGATAAGGTGGCCAAGTTGGTGCCGAACATGAAGCTGGCCAAAATCTTCAATTTGCAAGATAAGGCGCTAAAAGAAGCACTCCGACCTGATGAATTTGAAAACGTTAACCAGCTTAAAGCATTAGCTTCGGGTAAGGATTTGGCGGCCGAAACTTTACAGCAGGCTATTGTGTTGGAAGGTTCGGTACGTAATACGGGTATCCACGCCTGTGGGGTAATCATCACGCCAGATGACATTACCAACTTTGTGCCTGTATCTACCGCCAAAGACAGTGATTTGTACGTGACCCAGTTTGATAACTCGGTAGTAGAAAGTGCAGGTCTATTAAAAATGGACTTTTTGGGGTTAAAAACATTAACCCTGATTAAAGATACCGTGAAGCTCGTTAAAAAGCGTCACAATATTGACCTCGATCCAGATAATTTCCCGATAGATGACGTAGCGACTTATGAGCTCTTCCAACGTGGCGAAACGGTCGGCATTTTCCAGTACGAGAGTCCTGGGATGCAGAAATACATGAAGGAGCTAAAGCCTACGGTATTTGGCGACTTAATTGCCATGAACGCATTATACCGTCCAGGGCCAATGGAGTACATTCCTAGTTTCGTTAGGCGTAAACACGGTGTAGAGCCCATTACCTACGATTTGGATGCCTGTGAGGAGTATTTGCAAGAAACCTACGGAATTACGGTTTATCAAGAGCAGGTAATGCTTTTGTCGCAAAAGTTGGCGGGTTTCACCAAAGGTGAGGCCGACGTTTTGCGTAAGGCCATGGGTAAAAAGCAAAAAGATGTACTCGATAAAATGAAGCCGAAGTTTGTAAAACAGGCTTCAGAAAAAGGTCATAAAGCCGAAACTTTAGAGAAGATCTGGAAAGACTGGGAAGCATTTGCATCTTATGCCTTCAATAAATCCCACTCTACCTGTTATGCTTGGATTGCTTATCAAACGGCTTATTTAAAGGCTCATTATCCAGCTGAATATATGGCTGCGGTACTGTCCAACAACATGAGTGATATTAAGCAAGTGGCTTTTTTCATGGAAGAGTGTAGGCAAATGGGCGTGCCAGTATTGGGACCAGATGTGAACGAATCGGAAATGAAATTCTCGGTAAATGCCAAGGGCGAAGTTCGCTTTGGTTTATCTGCCGTAAAAGGAGTGGGTGAGAAAGCGGTAGAAAGTATCATTGAAGAGCGTACAGAAAACGGGCCTTATCCTACGGTTTTTGAGTTTGCAAAACGTTCTAACACTCGTATTGTTAACAAAAAGGCTTACGAGAGTTTTGTATATGGCGGTGCTTTTGATGCTTTTGGCTTTAACAGGTCGCAGTTTTTCTTTATTGGGCCTAACGATAAGCTAAATGGTATCGAAAAGCTGATTAAATACGCTAACGACTTTCAGAATAACCAAAACTCTTCGCAGTCATCACTATTTGGAGGTTCAAAAGCCGATTTGATTTTGGAGCCTTCTTTTGCCATGACACAGGAATGGGGCTTAATTGATAAGTTGAAATACGAAAAAGATGCCATCGGGATTTTCCTTTCGGGACACCCTTTGGATGATTATCGTTTTGAATTGGATAGGTACTGTCCGCATAAAGTGAAGCATTTGAGTATCATCAATAAAGTAAGGATGGGCGATTCAAATGAAGAAATTATGGCAGAGTTTGAAACCCTGAAGAATCGTGAGTTGGTAGTAGGGGGATTGGTGGTCATGGCTTCACAACGGATTACCAAAACAGGTAAGCCTTTCGGAATTTTCACCTTCGAAGACTATGACGACAGTTGTGAAATTGCTTTGTTTGGAGATGACTTCCTGAAATTTAAGCAATTTTTAACCGAAGGATATTTCTTGCAGATTCGCGGTAAACTAGGTCTACGCTTTGGAAAAGAAGGCGATTGGGAGTTTAAAATCACAATCATTGATTTACTTGCAGGCCTAAGAGATAAGCTCACCAAATCATTAACCATATTTTTCCCTATCGAAATTGTAAACGATAGCTTTATGCAGCAGATACAGGCTATTTTAGACGAAAACAAGGAAAATGCAGATGCACAAAACTGTAAGCTCAATTTTGAGGTTTATGATGTAGAGAAAGGATTAAAGCTCGAACTGCCTTCTAAAAACCAAAAAATAAATCCGAATAACCAGTTTTTGAATGAAATCGATAAGCTGGATTTTGTTGAGTATAGACTTAATTAGGGGCTAGGAACTAGTGGTTAGTGACTAGTGGTTAGTAGTTAGTGGGTAGTAATTAGTTTTTCGCTGGTGAAATCTTCTTCAATCTGCGCCTTAAATCTGCGGAATCAGTGGGGAGGAGGAAATAGGGGTTAGGAACTAGTGGTTAGGACCTAGTGAATAGTGGGTAGTGATTAGTAATTAGTGACTAGTTTTTTGGGTAAAATCTCCTTTAATCTGCGCCTTAAATCTGCGGAATCAGTGGGGAGGAGGAAATAGGGGTTAGGAACTAGTGGCTAGGGACGAGTGGTTAGTAATTAGGAGCTAGTGATTAAGGAGTAGGGACTAGTTTTTTGGTAAATCTTCTTCAATCTGCGCCTTAAATCTTTGGAATCAGCGGGGAGGAGGAAATAGGGGTTAGGAACTAGTGGCTAGGGGTTAGTAATTAGGAGCTAGTGATTAAGGAATAGGGATTAGTTTTTTGGGTAAATCTCCTTTAATCTGCGCTTTAAATCTGTGGGATCAGCGGGGAGATGGGCAAACGCTTAACTAGGAATTACTAAAGGACAGAGGCGTATGAGATACACCACAAAAGTGTCAAATTGACATTTGCCTATTGATGGCATCACAATTGATAATATATTTGTACATAATAAAAATTTAGATATGGCTTTAGAAATAACAGATGCTAACTTCGAGGAAGTAGTATTAAAATCAGATAAACCTGTTTTGGTAGATTTTTGGGCAGAATGGTGCGGTCCTTGCCGTATGGTAGGTCCTGTGGTAGAAGAAATTGCTAAAGAATACGAAGGTAGAGCTTTGGTTGGCAAGGTAAACGTTGACAACAACCCTCAAATTTCAATGCAGTTTGGTATCCGTAATATCCCTGCTTTGTTGTACTTTAAAGGTGGCGAAGTAGTAGATAAACAAATTGGTGCAGTGCCAAAATCAGTATTGGCAGGTAAATTAGATAGCCAATTATAAGAATAAGGATTTATTTATCTTCATATAAAGAAAAAACCGATGTGCTTAGTAGTGCATCGGTTTTTTTATGAAAAGTTTTTTTGTGGTTCTTTGGGAAATTTAGCCCTGCTTTTCATTGCAATCTTTTTTGTGGTGGCCAGTACGCTGTCATCGCCTGTCATCCTGAGCCTGTCGAAGGATAGTTAGCAAAAGACTGTTCGGCCCTCTGATAGCAAGACTTCTTACTCCCGTCATTTCAATCTCGAGCTTTAGGTAGACAAATTTAGCAACCTATTTCAGGTATTTTCTAAAGACAGTACTATATTGATCACCAAATGTTATCCTTGTGATATCTCTATAGCTAACTTTAGAAGGTGTTTTATCTAGTTTCCCAGTGGGATCATAATTTAGGATAGATACGTTGTTTTTACCGATTTTTTGAAGAGGACCTATGAAGAAGTCTGCTTCTTCTCGATCCTGACATTCTATAATAACATGAAAATCGGCATCTTTTAGACTTAAAAATAACTGTTCCCAACTGTCTAGAGAAATAAAATCTGGGACTTTATATTGTTTCTCTAGCGTTCCTTCTGCTCTGTGTATCTTATTTGAAGTTTTGTCATACTTATTACAACGGATTGCTTCAAACGTTCTTTTCGGCATAATGACATATCCATCTAAAGAAAATTCATTATTTGCTTGGAGTAAGATGAATTTTTTTGATTGTAGTTGAATGTAGCCATAAATACCGCTTTCGGTATTCTGGAAGTTCAAGATGATTTTTACAAAATCTTTTTTTCCAATATGCTTCTGTATGATTTCTTCATACTTGATAATTTTCTTCTCTTTCTTTTTCATATCATAGATTTGGATGTATAGATTTTATAGTATTAAATAGTGAGGTATTTTTTTGAGCGTTTGAAAATAGTTAGCCTAATTTAATGCTAAAATTTCATGAAAAAGAACCAACACGAATAATTCATTTGTATTGTTTGATTGCAAAGGACTGATCCTAGTCCGTAAACTAGGTAAAAGCGGATACAGGACCTGTGTTTAAGGCCGATGGACAGTTGGTGATTGGGCGTGGCGTATAAGCGGATAACGGGACTATACGGAAATAGTTGAATTTAAATTAGTTTTCCAATAAAAAATCCTTCCCGAACTATCGAGAAGGATGTTGATGTCTTTAAAATCTGATTTTAGTATCTACCAAACTTATAAGTTAAGCCTACACCTAAAGTCTCTTTTAACTGTAGTTTGCCAATTTGATTATCGTCATAAAATAAATCGGCTGTAATTTGGGTAGAAATAAACTTGTTCACTTTCATATCCAAAATGCCCGAATACGATAATACCATGTTTTGAGGTTTCTCCAAGTAATTAGTGAAAATACCAAAACGGTTGTCGAGCATAATGTTCTCCATCAGTTTTACTTTATACCTGCCACCCACGTAAGCACCTAACTGATAAACCAAACTTTCGGTAGGTTTTGCACCGTAGGCTTCGGTAAGGATGCCATCTCTATTAGGGTCAAAAACGGCTTTATCGGCAATAATGGTAAACCTTGAAGTTAATGGGTGAACGCTAAATTGGAAATTATCATTGGGAATATAATCAAGACCTAGGCCAAGTGTCACATAACCTGGAGAGAACAGATTGGAAATGTAGCTTTGTTCAGGTTTGCCATAATCGTAACCTTTTGCAAATTGCGTTTTAAGGTTTAGGGCAACAGCACCATACCAATTGCTTTTTCCCAGCTGGTAACCGTACTTCGAAGTGAAATCAATCACATCTTCTACTTTTGTGGCTTTGTTGTTTTCTTCCGAACGTAATCCATAACCAGCTAAAAGGCGATTTTCCCATAAATTTTTGCCTCTTTTAAGGTTAAATTCATAGTCGGTACGAGCAGTTAAAGCAATGGAATTGATACCGCCCGCAACCCAGTTAGAAAAGGCTGCTTGGTTGAGCAAAAGCGTATTGGTACCTCTAACCGTCCAACCCTCTTGCTTTTTTGCAGTGTCTAGTTTGCCAGCAAGTTTAGCGCTTTCGGTGTTTACTTTACCACCCTGCACCTTTTGAGCATAGCTGCTATTGATCATCATAGCGCTAATGATAAAAAGTAATAATCTTTTCATATGATGTTATTTAGTGAGATAACAAAGCTAAACAAAATCTTTTTTATTAGTTTTACGTATGCAAGCATCGCAAAAACCTGAGGAAATTAGATTTGAAAGTAGTCTGGAGCTTTTGGCAAAGCAAGTGGTAGAAGGATTTATCACAGGCTTGCACAAAAGTCCTTTCCATGGTTTTTCTGTTGAATTTGCAGAACACAGGCTGTACAACAACGGCGATAGTGTTAAAAGCATTGATTGGAAGTTATTTGCCAAAACCGATAAGCTGTTCAGCAAACGTTACGAAGAGGAAACCAATTTAAGGTGTCAATTTGTGATTGATATTTCTTCGTCCATGTATTTCCCTAATGATAAATACAACAAACTCACTTTTGCCGTACAAAGCACTGCCGCTCTAATTTATTTGCTTAAAAGGCAGCGTGATGCTTTTGGTTTAAGTCTTTTTACGGACGAATTGAAACTCAATACGCCTGCTAAATCTACCAGTGTACATCAAAAATTTTTGTTTGCCAAGCTGGAAGAAGTATTGGCAGCTACTAAATTGAATGTACAAACCGATCTTTCTACTGCACTGCACCAAATTGCCGATTTAATTCATAAACGATCCTTGGTGGTTGTTTTTAGTGATATGTTGCAAACAGCAAATAGCAGCGACAGGTTAGATCAATTGTTCTCTGCCTTGCAGCACTTGAAATTCAATAAGCATGAGGTAGTAGTATTTAACGTTACCGATAAGGCCAAAGAACAGGAGTTTGATTTTGAAAACAGACCCTATGAGTTTGTAGATATGGAAACGGGTACTGTTTTAAAAGCCCATGCTTCTAAGGTAAAAGATGCTTATCTATCACAAATGACCACTTACAGGAAAAACCTAGCTTTAAAATGCGCCCAATATAAAATTGATATGGTGGATGCGGATATTAATGCTGGCTTTAACCACATTTTAGAAGCTTATTTGATTAAGCGCCAGAAAATGAGTTGACCTAATAAATAGGGTCGGTTTACTATGTGTCTAGGTGGTTCCATTTAGGCAACTTTGCGCTTAAAATAACACGTCTGCGATATCAGGATTTTTGTCAAAAACAGATTTTGCGAACGGACATAATGGCATAATTTTTAAATGATTAGCCCTGGCATATTCTACCGCTTTCATCACCATTTGTAAACCAACACCTTTACCTTTAAAGTCAGGATTAACTTCCGTATGGTCGATGATGAATTTAGTGCTTCCAGCCCAAGTGTAGGTCATTACACCAGCTTCTTTCCCATCTTCTACCGCTTTAAATAAACCTCTCCTGTCTTCGTTTTCTTGAATGATTTCCATTTTCCTGATGAATTGTTTGGATAAAGATAGGAAGAAGTACTAAAAATATGGTAACAAAAAAATGCGCAGGGCTGGGCCACTGCGCATTGTACTAACTAGGAACAAGTACTATGCTTTTTTGTGTGCTTTGTGCTTTACTTTTTTAGCCGCAGTATCAGCTTTAGCTTCTACTTTTTCAGCTTTTTTCTCAGCTTTCTTCTCTACTGCTTTAGTAGCAGGAGCAACTGTTTTTACCGGTGCTTTAGCAGGTGTTTGTGCGTTAGCAAAGTTTACTGTAAATGCTGCAATTAATGCAACCATTAAAAATTTCACTGTTTTCATTTTCTTTTTATTTTAGTGAATGATGTTGTTATTTAACAATACTAAGTTCATCTATTAAAATGAAGAAATCATGAAGTTTTACTGAATGGAAAAAAAGCTCTTTAAATATGTTTTTCGAGCGGAAAAGTGATGCTGACTTTGGTGCCTTCATGTTTTTTTGAAGAGATAACCAGCGAAATCTGATGAAATTTAGCAATGCTGTTGCAGATTGCTAGGCCTAGTCCCAAACCGCTAACCTCATCGTTATTCTCCCTTTCAAAGCGATGGAAGGCTTTTTTAACAATTTCATTTTCCATACCAATGCCATTATCAGTAATGCTAAGGGTGTACCCATCTGTGGTCAATTGGTCTGTAATGACTATGTTGCCTGCATTGTTGCTATACTTGATGGCATTATTGATGATATTGATTAATAACGTATGAATAAGAGGTTGGTTTCCCAAGAAAATGAAATCTTCCTGAATTTGATTTTTGTAAGTAATCCGTTTGTCTGAAATACGTTCCGTTAAATCTTCATAAATATCTTCTAGCTCTTGCCTAATAACGATCTGGTCTTTTTTAACGTATTGTTCGTTTTCTACTTTTGATATTAACAACAAACTATTGATAATGGATTTTAACCTGCTTAACGTTTTTAGCGAGGCCATGATTTTTTCTTCATGCTCTACCGCTAGTGTTTCAGAAGCAAGAATATTCTCTAACCTGCCGTTTAAAATAGAAATAGGGGTCAATAACTCATGCGAAACATTGGCAATAAACTGTTTTTCGAGCAAAAATAAATCAGTGATTTTCCTCATCAAGCCATTAATGCTATCATCCAAAAGCACAAAATCAGTGGTATTGGTAGGAATTTTACTGTAATCAAAAGTAATGGGGTCGTTAACCTTGTTAATTTTTTGGTCTAATATCTTATAAAAAGGTTTGAGCAGAAATCTGGTGAAAGTATAATCTGTTACCAGGGTGATGGAAAGTGAGACCATCAACACAATGAACATATAAATCCCTAATGATTTTTTGATAGAGATGGCACCAGCAGCAGTAGTACCAAGTTCAAGCTGATAATACTTGTTTTTGTACTCAAATTGCTTAGTGAGAATGCGATAGGCTTCAATGTCGCCCATGATTTCCCTGTCTCCAGTGCTAAACTTTTCAGTAGTATCAATGGCTTTGTGTTTTGGGATGAGCGTGAGTACAATAAACTCATCCTTTAAGATATTATAATCAGTGAAAGTCTGTTCAGCATTTAATAAACTATCCACCTCGCTATCATTCAGGTTTCTGATGAGCTTGGTTTCCTTTTTAGATAATCGGTTATCTAAGTGGTTGATGGATATTTTTTCTAGGGAGAACAGGATAATGGATCCGAGGATAAAAATGAGTGCAATTTTGGTGGCGGCATTATATAAAGTAAGTTTCTCTTGCAGTCTCATACTTATCCCAATTTAAAGCGTTATCCTATAACCAATGCTTCTTACGGTTTCCAACCAATCAGTTTTGGCATGGCACATCAGTTTTTTACGAAGATTCTTCACATGCACATCCACAAAGTTCGAATCAGAGTTGACTTCTAAAATATCTCCCCAAACGTGTTCGGTGAGGCTAGTACGTGAAACCACACGGTTTTTGTTCAATACCAGGTAATTTAAAATCTCAAATTCCTTTTTGGTCAAATGAATTCTTTCGCCTTTAAAGGTCACTACCCTGTTTTGGATATCTAATACAAAATCATGTACTTGGATGTCGTTTTTTTCAAGTTTATGCTTTCTACGGGTTACCGCGTGCATTCTTGCCAGGAGTTCGTTCAGCGAAAAAGGTTTAGGTAAATAGTCATCAGCGCCTTCTTCCAGTCCTTTAATGCGGTCATCTACCGCACTTCTAGCGGTGAGAATAATGATGGCGTCATCTCTATCCTTTAGGCCCTTGATTAGCTTTAACAACTCAAAGCCATCTCCATCTGGTAAACCTAAATCAAGTAGGATAAAATCATAGCTGTTAACGAAAATTTTCTCCTCAGCCGAAGCCTTTCTTCTGGCATGGTCTATAATATAACCCTCCTTGCTCAGAAAATCATTAATTTCTAAGGCCAGGCTTTTTTCGTCTTCAACAATCAGTACGTTCATCCCAAGTTATTTTGATGGGCAAATTTTATCTATATTTCTTAAAATAATGTCGCATGCTGCCTTAATTTCATCCGTTGTAATGGTGAGGGGCGGGGCAATACGCATGGCATCACTACAATGCAAAAACCAGTCGGTAATAATGCCGTCTTCAATGCAGGCATCAATAATTGCTTTGTTAATCTCAAAACTATCAAAACTTACGGCAAGCATCAAGCCCTTGCCACGTATTTCGTTAATCGCTGGATGTTGTAATAGTTCCTTGAATAAAGCGCCTTTTGCTTCAACATCAGCCACTATATTTTCGTCCAACAGTGTATTTAGGGTAGCTAATCCAGCAGCACAGCACACGGGGTGGCCGCCAAAAGTAGTCATGTGGCCCAAAATAGGGTTAAAAGATAATACCGACATGATTTCTGCCGAACTGATAAAAGCACCAATTGGCATTCCGCCACCAATACCTTTGGCCAAAAGAAGAACATCAGGTGCAACGCCATAATGTTCAAAGGCAAACATTTTTCCAGTTCTACCAAAGCCTGTTTGAATTTCATCAAATACCAAAAGCGTTCCGGTAGCCAAACATCTTGCTTTTAAAGCTTCCATAAAAGCTTGGTCAGCTACTCTTACGCCCGCTTCACCTTGTATAGGTTCAATAAATACAGCCGCCGTTTGGTCGGTGATTTTTGTTAAGTCGGCAATGTTGTTGTGGCTAATAAAATCTACGTGTGGCAAAAACGGACCGTAACCAGCAGAATAGAAATCACTTTCCATTAAACTTTCGGCACCCTGTGTGCTGCCATGATAAGCATTTTTGCATGCAATAAAACCTTTTCTTCCCGTATATCTTTTGGCCAGTTTCATGGCTCCTTCTACCGCTTCGGCACCAGAATTAACAAAATAAGTACAGTTAAGCTGCTCTGGTAAAACCGAAGCCAAAGCTGTTGCGAAATTTACCTGCGGACTTTGTACAAACTCGCCATAAACCATCAGGTGCATATAAGTTTCCACTTGTTTTTGCACGGCTGTGACCACGTTAGGGTGACAATGGCCAATGTTGCTTACCCCAATGCCAGCAATTAAATCGATATAAGCTTTTCCTTCTTTATTATATAGGTTAACTCCTTGGGCTTTTACAAATTCAAGCATTAAGGGAGTGGTAGAAGTCTGAGCGTTATGTTTTAAAAAAAGTTGTCGTTGGGTAAGCATGTTGCAAAAGTAGCGGATTTAAGGTTCTTTTTTGAAAATGACGGCAAATAAAAAAGGACGCCTTTAAAAGACGTCCTCTTCGGTTAATCATTTGTGCTACCTAATTCGTTTGAGGAGCAGGCATTGCTGCCCTATACTGTTGTAATATTTCTTTCTTGAACGCCTCTTGTGCTCTGTAAAACTTTCCTACGGTTTTAATAGGCAAGCTGGATTTGAACTTGTTGTAGTATTTGCGTTCGATATTTAAATCTCGTTGTCTGAAGTCAAAATCGTTTAAAATTAAAGTCTGGATTTCTTCATCGTCCAAATCTTCAATTTCTTTAATTTTTCTAAAGCTGATCATCTTTTGACTACGTTCTCTCCTCAATGTTGATTGCTCTCTCACATAGTCATTGTAGATGGGCCAAAAAATCTTCGCGTCTTCGGCAGATAAATCCAGCTTTGTGGTTAGCCAAGCCACTTTTCTGGCTTCCATTTTTTCACCACCCATTTTAGGTCCTTGTGCTGAAGCTAAAAAAGGAGCGAAGATTAATAGTGCAAAAACAAAGTTTTTCATCTGTTTGTATTTTGTTTTCAATTGTGTTAAATGGGTTTTGATGATGGTCATCTGGCCCAGATTTATAAATTATTAGATAAGTCTGTGGTAGAGAAATTATCTAAAATATAGTCTTCCATTTCGCTATCGGAAACATTAGCTGTTTTGCCGTGCTGCGCCTCTTGAACGTATTCAATAATGACACTTTCGTCAATATCATACAGTAGCTCTTCCTTGGCAAGTTCCGTTTTACGTAATTGATGGCTTTGATACTGTTTGTTGGCAAACCAACCCGTGGTAGACATAATCACCAAACAAGCTGCAACAGCATATTTAAACAATG
Organism: Pedobacter sp. ASV17; assembly: GCF_016429065.1. GTDB lineage: Bacteria > Bacteroidota > Bacteroidia > Sphingobacteriales > Sphingobacteriaceae > Pedobacter. The sequence goes on along the minus strand of NZ_JAELTX010000063.1, from coordinate 14,518 downwards.
GCTGATGCCATAGTTTTACTGTTTTTTTAGTGCTGATGGTTTTAGCGGCAATGTTTTGTTGTAATTGCTCAAAATATCCATCTGGAACTTCGAAACCTTGTTGCTCATTTACAAGCGTGGATAATTTAGCTTGAGAAATAATCTGCTCACTAAGGGTTTCGAAATAATTTACTGGAGTGGTGAAACCATTGTCTGTTGATTTTTTCAACGAACTCATAAATACAGACTGATTGGTCCGCTCTTCAAGTTCCTCAAAATAATTTGTTGGAACTGTAAAGGGGTTAGACTTTTTCAGTTTCGCTAGTTGTGGCGCTTCGTTTTCCCATTCCATATTTTCGGCCATTTTACTCATTCGTATTTATTGATGCTTTTTTAGGCAAAAGGTTTAATGTCAATCTTGATTTATTAAAATTGCTTCGATTTTTTTGACAGCAATGTGAAATGATGCTTTTAAAGCGCCTACCGTGGTCCCCAAAACCTCCGAGATTTCTTCATACTTCATGTCATCAAAATATTTCATGTTGAAGATAATGCGTTGCTTTTCGGGAAGGGTGAGGATAGCTTGTTGTAGTTTGCGCTGAATTTTATCACCGTCAAAGTACGAAGAGGAAGCAAGTGTTTCTGATAATTCAGAATTTACTTCATCTAAAGAAACATTGTTCCTGTTTTTTTTCTTGTTAAGGAAGGTAATGGATTCGTTGGTAGCAATCCGATAAATCCATGTGTATAGCTGAGAGTCGCTACGAAATGAGTGTAGGTTTTTCCAAACCTTTACAAAAGTTTCCTGGACAAGGTCATCGGCATCGTCGTGGTCAATAACCAAGCGCCTGATATGCCAATAGATTTTTTGCTGATATTTTTGTAAAAGCAAGTTGAAGGCATTATTTCGAGTTTTTTCATCCTGAAATTTCGAGAGAATCTCTGCGTCTTCAACTTGCTTCATAGGTTATTTCGATTTTCTAGCCATTGCTTTTTGGGCAGCTGCTACGATATCTGAAGGATCTAATTTGTATTTTGTCATTAACTGATCAGGTGTAGCACTTTCGCCGAAGCTGTCGTTAACAGCAACAAACTCTTGTGGAGCCAAATAAGTAGTGGTCAAGAAACGAGCAACACTCTCTCCTAAACCGCCAAATTTATTGTGTTCTTCGCAAGTAACAATACAACCTGTTTTCTTTACCGACTTTAAGATAGCTTCTTCGTCCAAAGGTTTAATGGTATGGATATTTATAATTTCAGCATCAATGCCTAATTTCTCTAATTCCTCACCCGCTTGTATCGCTCTCCAAACCATATGGCCTGTGGCTACAATGGTTACGTCAGTACCTTCGTTGACCATCCAAGCCTTGCCGATTTCGAATTTTTGGTCTTCTGGCGTAAACACGGGAATTACTGGACGACCAAAACGTAAGTAAACAGGACCTTCGTGCTCCATAATGGCTAACGTTGCTGCTTTGGTTTGGTTGTAATCACAAGGATTAATTACGGTCATTCCTGGCAGCATTTTCATTAAGCCAATATCTTCTAGGATTTGGTGTGTAGCACCATCTTCACCTAGCGTTAAGCCTGCGTGAGAAGCACAGATTTTTACGTTCTTTCCAGAGTAAGCAATCGATTGACGGATTTGGTCGTAAACCCTGCCTGTAGAGAAGTTGGCGAAAGTTCCCGTAAATGGAATTTTTCCACCAATGGTTAAACCAGCGGCAATACCCATCATGTTGGCTTCTGCAATACCTACTTGGAAAAAGCGCTCAGGAAAATCTTTGATAAAAGCATCCATTTTAAGCGAGCCAACTAGATCGGCACAAAGGGCAACAACATTTTCGTTTCTTTTTCCCGCTTCATGCAAGCCAGCTCCAAAACCAGAACGGGTGTCTTTTTTATCTGTGTAAGTGTATTTTTTCATTTTTGTTGAGATATAAGAGGTGAGATTGGTTTAGGTTGTGCTAAATCTTTTCTCAAATCTATCTTGTTTAATATACGATAAAGGATTTGGTCGTGTGTGCCGCATCTATTACCTAACTTCTAAAATCTGATTAGTAATCTCCCAGGGTTTCCTTGATCTGTCCAAGGGCGTTAGCCAATTGCTCATCGCTTGGGGCAGAACCGTGCCATTTGTGTGTGCCTACCATAAAGTCAACACCATAGCCCATTTGGGTACTCATCAAGTTTAAAATAGGTTTCCCTTTTCCTGTTAATGATTTTGCATACTCTAACGATTTTAGAATTTCTTCCATGTCGTTACCGTTAGAAGTAATCACATGCCAACCGAAAGCTTCAAATTTAGCTTGTAGGTTTTCCAAAGAAAGTACTTTTTCGGTAGGACCATCAATTTGCTGACCGTTGTAGTCGATGCTTGCAATGATGTTATCTACTTTGTTGTGCGGAGCAAACATAAATGCTTCCCAGTTTTGGCCTTCTTGTAATTCTCCATCTCCTAAAAGGGCAAAAACCAATGATTTGTCGCCATCAATTTTTTTGGCAAGTGCGGCACCAATAGCAACAGACAAACCTTGTCCTAACGATCCAGAAGCAATACGAACACCTGGCAACCCTTCGTGGGTAGTTGGGTGTCCTTGTAATCTTGAATCCAGTTTTCTAAAAGTGCTTAGTTCACTTACGCTGAAATATCCTGATCTAGCTAACACACTATACCAAACTGGCGAAATATGTCCGTTTGATAAAAAGAAAAGATCTTCGTTTTTACCATCCATGTCAAATTTCGGGTTATGGTTTAACACCTCGAAATATAAAGCTGTAAAGAAATCTGCACAGCCCAAAGATGCGCCTGGGTGTCCAGACTGTACCGCATGTACCATTCTAAGGATATCTCTCCTTACTTGGGAAGCGATATCTTCTAGTTCACTGATTGTATGTTTCATCCAAAAAAAATAATTATTGTAATAGTAACAAAGTTAATTTAAATATCCGTTTGCCAATTATTTAGGCTTTGTTTTTTGTTTATAATGACATTTTTTAGCCGCTATAGTTTTCCACAATTTGCCGTTTAGGATAAAATAAATGTTGATAAGTTTGTTATAGTCATAAATATATTCTTATTTTGAGTAGGTAATTACCCAAAAATCAACAGATAAACGTTTTCGCTTATGAGGATTTCTACTTTTTTAACATTTCTGTTTTTCTCGTCTTTTGCCTACGCCCAAAATGGCTCGGTAGGTATTGGTACGGAAAGGCCTAACAATAAATCAGTTCTGGAAATCTATTCCACCGAAAAAGGTTTGTTGATTCCCCGTTTAACTGAAGCTCAACGGAATACTTTACAGGCTGTAGGGGCAACTAATGCCTCCATCAATGGTTTGTTAATTTATAATACCAGCACCAATAAATTCAACACTTGGAATTTAGATAAGTGGGAAGAAATTGGCTCGACGGGTTCAAAAGGAGATAAAGGCGACACGGGTAGTCAGGGTATTCCTGGCATTAATGGTGCAAACTGGTCAAACGGTGCGCTCAATCCGCCTACTACGGCTGCAGAGCCAACAGGTTCTAAGGACGGCGACTATTATCTTAATAATAATAATGGCAAAGTGTTTATCAGGGAGGGTGGTGTTTGGAAAGAAGTGGCTAATTTAACGACTGGCGTGGTGGGGCCAGCGGGTCCAATTGGCCCTGCCGGCGCACAATGGTATAATGGTACGCTTAATCCGCCAAGTGCAGCAACAGAGCCTGCAGGTGTAAAAGAGGGTGATCTTTATTTGAATAACAATACAGGTAATGTCTTTAAAAAACAGGCAGATGGTACTTGGACGGTATTGGCCAACTTGACCACTGGAGTGGTTGGACCTCAAGGCCCTAAAGGAGATGTGGGTGCAATGGGTCCTCAAGGTTCACAAGGAACTAAAGGCGACCAAGGAAATACGGGAGCTACAGGTCCACAAGGCCCTATTGGTTTAACTGGAGCCCAAGGTCCGCAAGGTGCCAAAGGTGATGTTGGGGCTACTGGTCCGCAAGGGATTCAAGGTCCAGCTGGTCCTCAAGGGGCTACTGGTCCGCAAGGAGATAAAGGTGACATTGGGGCAAAGGGAGATAAAGGTGATGTTGGTGCCACTGGTCCACAAGGTGCTCAAGGTTTAAAAGGTGATACTGGAGATAAAGGCGATAAAGGAGATATTGGTGCAGTAGGTCCACAAGGCCCTATTGGTTTAACTGGCCCTCAGGGTGCAAAAGGCGATGCGGGTGATAAAGGCGATGTTGGTGCGGTAGGTCCACAAGGTCCTATTGGCTTAACTGGTCCTCAAGGTGTTAAAGGCGATACAGGTGATACGGGTTCACAAGGTCCTGCTGGCGCAACTGGAGCTACTGGTCCACAAGGTGTTCAAGGTGCACAAGGTGATAAAGGAGATAAGGGCGATGCTGGTACTCCAGGAACTACTGGTCCTCAAGGCCCACAAGGTTCAGCTGGCCCACAAGGTATTCAAGGCCCAAAAGGAGATCAAGGTGACCCAGGAGAACAAGGTCCTGCGGGTCCGCAAGGTCCTTCGGGAAGTACTACTGCTTGGTTAAGAACAGGTAATGGTGCTGGAAGCATTGGAGGAACAACAACTCCTGGGGTTAATGCCGACTTTTTAGGGACAACTGATAACAAGGAGCTGATCATCGCTTCGAACCGAGTAGAAGGGATAAGAGTTGCCACTGATGGTAAAGTGAGAATTGGTGTAAATGGTTCAGGCATCACGTCAATTTCTAAGGGCTCATTCGCTATAGATTTGCCAAGCATTAATGCTAAGGCTTCCCTTAAACAAAACTTTACACTTAATGGAGTGGGCATAGGCGCTAGCGTGGCAGTTTCTTCGAGTATTGAGTTGCCAGATGGGTTAATTATTGCCTATGCAAGGGTAGTGAGTGCCAACACCATTGAAGTTAAATTTATTAATGTTAGTGATAACCCAATAGACCTGTCTTTGGCTACGTTCCACATTAGTGCTGTGCTATGATAATGAAAAAACTTTCTGGTATTTTTCTCGTTGCCGCAATACTCTTGATTGGCGGAGGAAATGTTTTTGCCCAGTTGGTAAATAATGGGGCCAAGATATTTATTGATCAGAATGCCTTGTTATATGTAGGAGATAAAGTCATCCATAATTATGGGTCGATATTGAATAATGGGGAAATGATTGTTGAAGGTGATTGGGTGAATAATAGGATGGCCGTTTTTGCATTAGAATCGAATGGTAAAGTGATTTTCACGGCAAAAAGAGCTACTTTCTCAGGAGCTGGTACGACGAGTTTTCCGAGATTGGTGTTTAGTGGGCTGGGAATTTTTGATATCAAGAGCAATGTAGATGTGAGGCTCTCACTAGATTTAGGTGATGCCGAAGTTCAATTAGATGATAGTCAACTTCATTTAGATAATAGCGGATCTGGTTTGTTCCGAAACAAGGGTTTTATTAGTACGCTTGGTAGTGGTCAATTTGTAAGGCATATGGATGCAGGCCAAGAGTATATTTTTCCTTTGGGTTCAAGTAAGCTTGGCATTATGAGGTTTGTGGCGTTAAAATCTAAGGATGCCAGCGTGATTGGTGCCTCATTTTACGATAAGGACCCTTCTGTTGATGGTTATAGTAGGTTTAGTAAAGAAAACGCCATTGTTGGCATAAATGATAGTTACTACCATGTTTTAAAGAATTGGAAGGGTGGCGGTGCTGTAGATGTGAGTTTCTACACTTCGGGCACCGAAAAATATACTGCTTTGGTGAATTGGACCACTAAGAGCACTTGGGATAGGGTATTTCCTGTAAGCACACAAGATAATAGCAGTTTCTTTCCTGGACTGAGTAAGTCGTTCTTTTCACAAGGCGTAAAGTTGATGACTGGTGTTGATGTCCCCTTTGCATTTGCCGAAGTGACGAATGCGGGTCCGCTTGAAATTTATAATGCTTTTTCACCTGATGGCGATGGAAAGAACGACACTTGGGAAGTGAAAAATATTGATGCTTTTCCTGATAACGATTTAAAGATTTTTGATCGTTCGGGTAATTTGGTATACCGAGTGGGCGGTTATAATTCCTCTAAATATTGGGATGGTCAAAACGCTGTTTCGGGTACTTATTTTTATGTTCTACGAGTAAAAATAGATGGTAAGGATCAATTTTTTAAAGGATCTATCACCATGGTTAAAAACTAAAGCAATGAAAAGATTTTTACTCCAAATTTTGATTGTCATTTGTCCTTTTGTGGCAAGATCTCAAAATGAGGTGACTTATAGCCAATATATGTTCAACAATTTGTTGGTCAATCCTGCGTACGCGGGCTATAAGGAAGATCTAAACATCAATCTTCTTAGCCGTAACCAATGGGTTGGGGTAAAGGGAGCGCCTACTACTCAATCGCTCATTGTGGACGGCGCCTTTTTTCATAATAACAACGTAGGATTAGGTCTTTCCATTTTAAACGATAGGGCAGGTATACAGGGACAAACAGCGGTGATGGCAAATTATGCTTATCGGTTGCCTGTTGGCGAAGAAGGACGATTGAGTTTTGGTGTGGGCGTAGGTGCTGTGCAGTTCTCATTAAATAGCGATAAAGCGATTATCGGAGATCAAACGGACCCATCTTTTAGCGGTGTGCAAAATTATATCTCTCCCGATGCAAAAATTGGGGTACACTATAGCGATAATGTTTTTTATGCAGGGCTTTCGGCAAATAACTTGCTCACCACTGCATTGAACAAAAATAACCAAAGGGCAAAATTCATCATTTTACCACCAGTCCACATGTTCTTAACAGTTGGAGCAATTTTTAATGTTAATGAAGATGTGAAGTTTAAACCTTCATTAATGCTGCGTGATGACCCCAATACTATAGGTAATTTCGATATAAACGCATCTTTTTTATTTAAGGATGTACTGTGGATAGGAGGCTCTTACAGAGTGGGTGTGGATATGTGGAAAAAAACTAACAATTTAAATGGGACTTTTCAACAAAATTCGCTTGTTGGATTAGTTGAAGTTTATGTTGCCAAAAAGTTTAGGATTGGATATGCTTATGATTACGGTTTGTCGGAATTAAATTCATATTCATCTGGTAGCCACGAAATATCTTTGGGCTTAGTGATTGGAAAAAACTACAGAAACAATACTTTAACTACTCCGCGGTACTTCTAACGCAGAGTTTCTATGACATTTAAAAAGTTTTTCAGGGTTGCGGCTCTTTTCTTGCTCATTTATCTCCTGCCATCGGTATTATTCTCTGACGATATAAAGGAAGCCGATAAGCTTTACAGGCAACTCGACTATAAGTATGCCCTTGAGATTTATGACAAGATCATGAAGACTAATCCCAGCATGGATGTAGCTCAAAAAATTGCCAACTGCTATAGATTTATCAATAATACCGAAGCTGCCGAGATTTGGTATAAAAAAACCTTGAGCTATCCTGATGCTCCGTCAGATAATTATAGATACTTAGCGGAAGCGCTAAAACAAAACGGAAAGTTTGATGAGGCTGCCAGTAACTATACTACTTGGGGGCAAAAAAATACAGCGCAAGCTAAAGAGGCAGAAAAACAAGCGAACATTTGCGGCGTAGCAAAAACGTGGGCCGAAAATCCTGATATAGGCGCTTCAGTAGAAAGTGAAATTGGCCTTAACTCCGAAAACTCTGACTTTAGTCCAGCTAAATTTGGTTCTAAAATCCTTTTCATCTCAGATCGTTGGCAAAAGAATAAAAAAGGACAAGAAGTGTACGGATGGACAGGTAATCCTTATTTGAAAATATACAGTGCCACACCTTCTTCTAAGCAGGTGGATATCTTAAAAGGTTCTATTAATAAAGGTTTTCATAGTGGTCCAGTAGCAGTATATCCAAGTTTGGATACGCTAATTTTTACCAGATCGGTATTGGCGAGCAACAAAAAGGCGAAATTGGGAGAAATTGGAAAGCAATACCTTTTGATTGCGGTTAAAAAAGGAGACGAATGGATAGAAAAAGATAAGCTACCTTTTAACAGTGGAGGAGCATTTTCGGTACAGCACCCAGCGTTATCACCTGATGGAAAACTTTTGTATTTCGCTTCTGATATGCCTGGCGGCTTTGGTGGCATGGACTTGTATTACAGTCAAAAATTGGCGAATGGAAGTTGGAGCCAACCAGTAAATTGTGGCAGCCAAATCAATACTCCTCAGGATGATGTTTTCCCGACGGTTAGAAACGATGGTAAATTCTATTTTGCCTCAAGAGGTCACATTGGAATGGGCGGCTTGGATATTTTTTCGGCCATAGGAAGTCGCAATAGTTTTAAAGAGGTAGAAAATTTAAGAGCACCACTTAATTCTCCGAAAGACGATTTTGGTGTTTTATTTAATGATGATAACAAAACGGGCTATCTTTCGAGCAATAGAAATGGCGGTGTAGGACTAGATGATATCTATAGATTTGCTACGGGCATTAAAGCTGAACCAAAATCTCAAGAGAAGATTTATGCGGTAAATGGCGCTGTGGTTGAAAAAGGAACTAACCAACCGATTGCTGGCTTAGAAATTTTATTGCTCAACAAAGATAAAGGAACGCAAAGTACCGTTCTTTCTGATGCCAATGGCAAGTTTGCCTTCACCTTGGATAAAGAGACTGATTATATTGTAAAAGGGAATCCTCAGCAATATTTTACCAGCCAAACTGGAGAAATCTCAACTAAAGGCATTAATCAGTCTACCATCTACGACATTAAATTTGAGTTGGAAAGAGCTAAGGATGTTTTTACCGTAAAACTTAACAATATCTTTTACGATTTTAATAAGTGGAACATTAGACCAGATGCCGTAGGAGACTTGAATAAGGTAAATGCTTTTATGGTGAATATGCCTAATGTGAAGATGGAGCTAGTGGCCCATACAGATTCTCGAGGTAAAGCTGCCTACAATCAAATGTTGTCTGAAAAGAGAGCTGCCAGCGCTATGGATTATTTGGTGAACAAAGGAGTAGCTGCAGACCGATTGACAGCGATTGGAAAAGGTGAAACGGAATTACTTAACCAATGCTCAGATGGCGTGAAGTGTACCGAAGCCCAACATCAGCTTAACCGCCGCACTGAATTTAAAATTGTGAAGGTTACCCCAGTAATGGCCTTGGTTAAAAATGATAAACAGCTAATGAACTAACTTAAACACACATACATAAATCTGAAATCCTTTCCTTTTTTTGGGAAGGATTTTTTTATGCAGTTTGGGTTTTGGGACAGACTTACGAAGTTTCTAAAACTTCGTAAGTCTATAGAATACTATTTTAACAACTCTAACACCTGTGCGGTAGAATTTTTAGTGTCCACTTTCTTGATAATGTGCGCAATGTTGCCTTCCTCGTCAATAACGAAGGTGGCACGGTTGGTGCCCATGTATTTTTTGCCGTACATGTTTTTTTCGCCCCAAACGCCATAAGCTTCTACAATATTTTTATCGGTATCCGCTAAAAGTGTAAATGGCAAATTGTGTTTGGTGATGAATTTCTGGTGCGATTTTTCATCGTCTACACTTACACCAAGTACCTCAATGCCTTGGGCCTGTAAACCTTGGTAGTTGTCTCTAAAATCGCAAGCTTCTGCAGTGCAGCCCGGGGTGTCATCCTTTGGATAAAAATATAAAACCACTTTCTTGCCCTTAAACTGGTCAAGGGTAATGGTGTTTCCATTTTGGTCTTTTGCAGAAAATGCAGGCGCTTTATCGCCTTCTTTTAATGTGCTCATATTTTTTAGGATTGAATGATGAAGTTTAGAATGGGTGGATTATTTACCTGTAAAATTCAATGGCATATCTCTTTGTATTGTCTTTCATATCAACAACAAGTAACTCAAAAGTATGTTTACCAGTGGTTGTTTTTTCATCAAAGGTGTGCCAAAGGCTCGCTGTTTTAGTGTCAAATTCCATCAATATCCATTTGCCGTCTATATAGCCGTTAAAGCTTTTGATGCCCGAAAGGTTATCACTTATTCTAAAACTCATTTTGCTGATGCCTGCCATGTTTTTACCATCGGCAATGTTCATCGGCACAATGGTAGGGGCAATGGTATCAATGGCGATAAAAAAGTTGCCAAAAGTACGAGGCTTGGTTTTTACCCAGCCATTTTCAAAATAGCCACCTTGTGATGAACGATTGCTATTGACAATGAGTGCTTTGCTTTGGTATTTGGTCAGTAGTGTACTATCAGCTTTTATCCAAAGGTCAAATCCAGTGTGTAATGGGGTAAAGGTGTTTTGGATGTTGTGGATTTCGGAAAAAGCATTTTGCTGCGGCTTGGGGGTTTTCTTGTAAATGAAATTAAGATCGTTGTACAAAGTGCCTTTGGGTAGAATTACTTTTACCTCGTTATTGCTAAATTCATTTTGCTTGTTGTAGCCAAATAGAGTGCCTGCAGGTAAATCGGGGGTGTTAATTACCGCCTTTGGATCTGCAAGTACGTTGAATGCTAAAGTGCTTTTATTTCCTCTAGCATCGGTAACCGTGTATTTAACCGTGTGTAATTTGCCATCATTAAAGGTGATGCGGCCATTGTTAACCAGGTTGAAATAGATTTGCAAGGGATTTCCAGGATCTACAAAGCTTTTTTGAATGCTCTGTTTGGTACGTAGATAAGTAGGGTAATCGATATGCGAATTGATGGCCTTACTATTGTCGAAGGTGAAACGCTCCAATGCAGAAGTGTAAACGGTAATATCGTCTACCGCCAGCTCTATGGAATATACCCCATTGTTGCCTGATGCACCGTTGTGCCTATCGTTTGCTACAATGGCAAAACCAACTTCGCCACTTAAGTGAATGGTACTTACTTGGTTCAGTTTGTAGGTGCCCTTGCCGCCCGTAACTTGAAAATATTGTTTAGGGGTAACTTCATTAAATGGTTTCCCGTTTAAGCGATAAACATACATGGCATGAATCACGGGAGGAATATCATCAGGAATGCTGATGCCCAACAGTTGAGGATTAATGGTTGCTTCGGTTTTGGCATCTCTTATTTCGAAATGTAAATGTGGGCCTCCAGAGCTACCTGTGTTGCCCGTGTAAGCAATCACTTCACCTTTTCTAACGGGAATAAGGTCGGCTGTTGGAAATTCGTCAATCTCATACGACTGTTTTTTGTATTGGGTGTTCTTTACAATTTGCGCTATCTTGGGATTAAACCTAGATAAGTGCCCGTAAACGGTGGTATAGCCATTTGGATGGTTAATATACAGTGCTAGCCCAAAGCCACTGTTTTGTACCCTTAAACGAGAGATGAACCCATCTGCTGGTGCATAAACTGGATAGCCTATTCGCTGGTTGGTTCTAAAGTCAATACCAGAGTGGAAATGATTGGCACGTAGCTCTCCAAAAGAACCTGCCAGTGCGGGTGGTTCTATATCCAAGGGCGACCTAAAATCTGTTAAAGGATAGGTATTGTTGCTATAGGTTTGCTGAGCTTTTGAGCTAAACGAAAGGAATGCCGAAAAAACAGCAGCTAAATAGGTAATGTAATGGCGCATCTTTTACTTTATTTCAAAATTAAGGAGTTGTTTGCCTTCAAGCCAGGCTTCTAATTTGTCGCCTTGGTCCACTCTTCCAACACCTTCTGGCGTTCCAGTAAAAATAAGATCGCCTTTTTTAAGGGTGATGTATTGCGAAACAAAGGAGATAATCTTTTCAAACGAAAACAAAAGGTTTGCAGTATGTCCCAATTGTTTGGTTTCGCCATTTTTTTGCAGTTCGAACTTCAAATCGTAAAGATTGCTGTAATCACTTTTTGGCAAAAAGTTGCTCACCACGGCAGAGTTGTCAAAAGCTTTGGCAAGCTCCCAAGGTAAGCCCTTTTCTTTGTGCTCTGCTTGGATATCCCTTGCGGTAAAATCTACCCCTAGGCCAATTTCATCATAATAATTAGCCGCAAATTTTTCTGAAATATGCTTGCCTTCTTTGCAAACCTTCAATACAATTTCTAACTCGTAATGTACATCATTAGAAAAGCTAGGAATATAAAAAGGCTTATTATCCTTTAAAACAGCAGTGTCGGGCTTTAAAAAAATGATTGGCTTGGTTGGGATGGCATTATTGAGTTCTGCGGCATGTGCGGCATAATTTCTGCCTATTGCAATGATCTTCATATTGCAAAACTAGCAAAAGAAAAATTGATATTAGAGTACCGATATCTTTTTAATGACAGGTTCGCCACCAGCCATTATGCGAAGAAAATAAATGCCAGCGTTTAGTTTTGAAGGCATGTTATAGGTTTTGGTATGTTCACCGTGAGGTAATCGTTCGTTGGCAAGCGTTACAATATCGTTACCTAATAGGTCGGTAATTTTGATAGATAAATTGGTTTCCTTTTCCAAACGCAGGTTAATGTTAAGCTGCTCTACTACTGGATTTGGATAAATTTTAAGGATAGTCAAGTTCTTCTCGCTTTTTTCTTTGGCGGGAGCACTGTTGCTGTTGGTTGGAACAGCAGATGGTAAATAGTTGTAAACGCTTGGTCTGTAAGGCTGAACACTTCCTTTGATGACTGGGAATTTACTGGCTGGTTTAGATTTTGGCTTTAGAGAAATGCGACTGGTATCAGCCTTTTGAGCAAAAACTACAGAGCATATTAGCAAAAGCATCGCCGTAAGGCATGCCATGTTGAAATTGAGCGCTATTTTTACTCTGTGGGCTTTCATTAAAATGTTTCACAAAAATATAAATAATTAAACAAACAATTCAAACAAAAGGCGGTGTAATTCTATTATTTAACAATATTTAACAAGGTGAAATTTCTCCTGTTTGGGCTAAGATTTTGGATAAGTTTCAGCTTTTTAATGAAATAGATTTTTATCCTGATTATTTAATGTAATTTTGCAGTCAAATTTTTAAGTACGTGTCAAGTCATAAAAACGTTAATGCCCTCACTGCCGGAGGGTTATTAGTTACACTGGGAATAGTGTTTGGTGATATAGGGACATCTCCCCTTTATACTTTAAAAGCAATTTTTAAATCTGTAATCGATACGGGTCAGCACATTACTCCTGATTTGGTGCTTGGTGCATTGTCGTGTATCATTTGGACTTTAACGCTTCAAACTACCATTAAATACGTAATTATTACCCTTAGGGCTGATAATAAAGGTGAAGGTGGAATTTTTTCGCTCTACTCGTTAGTGCGTAAAAAGGCCAAATGGTTGGTTGTTCCTGCAATTATTGGCGGAGCTGCACTTTTGGCCGATGGGATGATTACCCCAAGCATTACCGTGACTTCGGCCATTGAAGGTTTGAAATTGAAGTTTCCTGAAGTACAGGTTATTCCTATTGTTATTTCTATCATCGCCCTTTTATTTATTATCCAGCAGTTTGGAACCAACTTGGTCGGTAAACTATTTGGGCCAATCATGATGTTCTGGTTTGGTACCTTGGGTGTAATAGGTATACTGCAGGTGATTCATGATCCCTGGATTTTTAAAGCATTGAATCCTTACTATGCTATCCACTTGATGGCTACCAATCCTGGAGCGCTTTTAATTTTAGGTGGGGTTTTCCTTTGTACTACCGGAGCCGAAGCACTGTATAGTGATTTAGGACACTGCGGTAGAAATAATATTCGCATTAGCTGGATTTTTGTGAAGCTGATGTTGATTCTTAACTATTTAGGACAGGGCGTTTGGGTATTGAAAAATGCTGGAAGCTATGATCCGCACGATGCACTTTCTAACCCTTTCTTTAAGTTGGTGCCAGAAAGCATGGTGCTATATCTGGTGATTTTGGCGACTACAGCGGCGGTAATTGCATCGCAGGCCATGATTTCTGGATCTTTTACTTTGATTTCAGAGGCGGTGAGGTTGAATCTTTGGCCAAAAGTGCGTATCAATTATCCAAGTGTGCAAAAAGGTCAATTATATGTACCTTCCATCAATTGGTTGCTTTGTATAGGCTGTATCATCATCGTATTGGTTTTCCAAAAATCAGACAACATGGAGGGGGCTTATGGTTTGGCCATTAACCTTACCTTTTTAATGACCACCATTTTAGTGGCGGTATACATGTTAAGGAAGAAATTTCCAAAGTACCTAATTGCAATTTTTGTAGTTATTTATATGGCTATTGAGCTTGCTTTCTTGGTAGGTAACATGGCTAAATTTGTACATGGCGGCTGGGTGACCTTATTGATTAGCATGGTGTTACTTAGTGTAATGTGGACTTGGTACTCTTCTCGCAAAATCAAAAACAGGTTTGTAAAATATGTAGAGATTGAAGATTACTACGAGATCATCAAAGAACTAAGTAACGATACTTCGGTGCCTAAATTCTCGTCGCAATTGGTATACCTCACCAGTGCTAATTTCAAAACCGAGATAGAGTCGAAAATTGTTTATTCCATCATCCAAAAGGAACCTAAACGAGCCGATGTTTATTGGCTAGTGCACGTTGACGTAATGGATGAGCCTTATACCATGGATTACAAAGTAGAATTCCTGATCCCTGGAAAATTGATTAGGATTGACTTTAAGCTCGGTTTCAGAATTGAGCAGCGTGTAAATCTGTTGTACCGTAAGGTAGTTGAAGAACTG
>NZ_JAELTX010000608.1 GCF_016429065.1 Pedobacter sp. ASV17 | reverse complement strand
ATTCCAGTATGTAATTTCGATTCGCTTATTTCCATTCTCTATACGATCCTTCTTTTCCTCTAGCGATATTCGGGAATCTGGATCGTGCAGGATTCGGTAGTTTTCTTCGTCATCGTCGTCGATCCGCGGGCATAGCAAATGGGTGCCATCAGGAATCTTCTGTAGCTCCTCGAACCACTTGCCGAGCTCGTCGCTAATTACTGACGACATTCTGAGAGCTATGCGAAGCCATCGACACTGCTTGTGTCCCGGCAAGTCGATCGAGGCGGCGGTGCGTGGTGGAACAAGGTTGATGCCAGCTAAGGCTGCTAGTCCAGAGATCTTTATGGAGTTGGAACTCTAAGATTAAACCTCCTTGAGAAACCCCGGTCTTGAGCAAAAGATAGCGTAGGATGCCGGAGCAAATGGTGGCAC
>NZ_JAELTX010000607.1 GCF_016429065.1 Pedobacter sp. ASV17 | reverse complement strand
ATTTAACCATCTCCTCCCATAAAGATATCTCCAGATATCACGACGCGGATGCTGATTCACTGAGCCCATTCCAATACCAGCCTCATTCATAACTATTCTGTTCGCATCCTTTTCTGTTTGAGTGAATTCACGCACAGGCCCTTCTCAGGTTCGCGATCAATGTATTCAACTCTCTCTCACATTATGTCCCTGTAAGGAACTTCCTCCGTCGAAGCTGTACCTATGTCTGTCAGGCAATTCCCTTTCTCGTTCTGGTACCTCGCCTACGAGTTCCTGACTCCACTGTGAGGACTACTGAGGTTTCTGGAATGACCACCGATGTGTGGAGGATGAACCGGCGCTGCAGGGTATTGGTGCGAAAATTAGGTACTTGGCACAACTGGTGCACTGCGTTGCATTTTTCAGGTATAATAC
>NZ_JAELTX010000606.1 GCF_016429065.1 Pedobacter sp. ASV17 | reverse complement strand
GATGTGAGGTTTTCTATTGATGATCTTCGGGCAAAGACGAAGCCAGAGGGCTGGGACGGTAAGCCCCGATATTCTAGTCACGGTCACGGTGTATATCAAGGTGCTAACGGTGCTCCTGTAGGAATTCGCGCATATTCCGGTAATACCACGATGAACACGTTTATAAGTTTAACAATCTTTGAGCTCTCGCTAACAGTACTGTAGCTCGCAATAATATGAGAAACATGAATGCTGGTGACAAGGCATTCTTCTACCACTCCAATTGCAAGGAGCCGGCCATTGTTGGGGTGATGGAAATTGTTAAAGAGTTTTCAGAAGATAGTACGTTTACTCGCTAAAAGAGCAGATTTTACATGTCAGAGAACGCTAACAAGATGAATATATAGAGAGCGCAAGACGGCCAGGGCCCTACCA
>NZ_JAELTX010000605.1 GCF_016429065.1 Pedobacter sp. ASV17 | reverse complement strand
CAAGAGAACTGTAATGTGAATTCCGCCGAGTAAACCAAACTTTGGTCCGTACAAGCCCCTTGTCTTGGCCCATGCTTTAATCAAGAGAAATGCAATCCGGAATTGTGCAAGGTCGGGGATTGACCGCTGCAGATAAAACATGTCCCTTGCAGGCTTCAGTTTAGACAGCGTCTGAACGGGTAAAGAGAATGCGGGATGAGAGGAAGGTAGGTTTATAATTGCAGGAAAGCTGGATCAATGTTAGCGGTGATTAATATTGGAAGCATTGAAACACTCACTTTTCCAGAATTGCTGTAGCAGCACAGTACTGAAGATCAAACTTGATACCTCGGACTTCTAGTTCCAGCATGGTGCCAGAGTTGGCATTCACTCTCCTTAGGATGCGGATACCTTGATCTGCAGCCTTTCTAAGTC
>NZ_JAELTX010000604.1 GCF_016429065.1 Pedobacter sp. ASV17 | reverse complement strand
CCCTCCTCCGCCCCCCCCCCACACCAACACACCGGCTCAGTCGTCGGCAGCGTCAGATGTGTATAAGAGACAGCAGTGACACCAGACACCACAAACACCACTGCCAAGAGGCGATACCACATGTCAATCGACAACCTCCCCGGCCCAAAGCCGCCAACCACTCCCACAGCCAGCTTGGCTGTCCATTGCTCAGGCGTAGCAGACTTGTACGCAAACTCTGACCCGACGCCAAACATCTTTTCATCCATTTCAGGATCGCCTTCCAGCCCTACTGAATACGCAACGTTGGCAAACAGGTACTGCCATGCAAAAACAAGCAGCTGGCGAAGAATATATCGTCCACGGTCAATCCTGACTTTGGTCTTGCCGTCTCTTCTCGCATTGGCTGTCTTTGCGACGCAGTATGCCGGAAAC
>NZ_JAELTX010000603.1 GCF_016429065.1 Pedobacter sp. ASV17 | reverse complement strand
GGCTGATACGGCGTCGGCGAGGCTCGAGTCTGCTCAGCAGCAGTGGGAGTCGCAGGCCCCTTTCGTCTTTGAAACACTGCAGGCTCTGGATGAGTCGCGCATTAACCAGCTTCGCGACCAGTTGACCCAGTATCAGACCCAAGAGTCCGACCAGGCTTCTAGGCACCAGAATATTGCCAGCGAAACTTTGGCAATTGTCATTGAGATTAGCACCGAGTCGGAGATTCAGGGCTTTGTCCAGTCTACCACGGCAGATAGACCTGCTCTGGCGAGGACATCTACACGACGATCCTCTAATGCTGCTTCTGCTGCTGCTCCACCTTCCGCTAGTCAGCTCCCTGAAACACCGTCGTCAACACGGGAAAACACCATGGATGCCTCTACGAACCCTGTCTCTTATACACATCTCCGAGC
>NZ_JAELTX010000602.1 GCF_016429065.1 Pedobacter sp. ASV17 | reverse complement strand
AGATGTGTATAAGAGACAGCGATGGTGCTGCTGTTGAGGCTGCAAATAATAGCCATCAGGCCATCATAGTTGTGGAGTTCCAAACAATGGTTTGCAATCTTAATCCAGTGCTTGATAATGGCGGCACGTTTCTTGATTTCCGAGTGGTGTAGAATAGTGTCTGCAACGAGGTTGGACAAATCAGTCGAGAGCGAAGACATGGCCTTGACATTCGGCGCCTCGATGCCGCCCTTTTTCATCCACTGTGATCCCAACAGTTCTTCTGGTAAAATAGAGCAGAAAATGCTCATTTGCTTAACCGTTAGTTGGCGTGCCAGTTCAACCGGGTCAAAATCGAGAACAGTGGGAGATGCGTTGCCAGCCTTAAACGAGTGCAGCAGATTGTTCTGTTGTTTCGAAAGGATAGGGGCTGGC
>NZ_JAELTX010000601.1 GCF_016429065.1 Pedobacter sp. ASV17 | reverse complement strand
GACAGTTCACGTCCTTCTCGACATCCACTTTGCCTTTTGGATCCAAGTTCTTTTCAATCTTCTTGGAGAGTCTCTCAAGACTAGCACTCTGGCTATCATCAAAATGCCTATCGCAAAGAAGACACTTCTTCTTGGACTCCAACATTCGCTTGCATTTGCTGTAGTAGTCGACCAAGGCGTCGAAAAGGCTCAGTTCGTTTCGCAAGTCCTCAACTTGTTGTTCCACAGCACTTACTTCCTCCATATAATCCTCAGCGACAGCTCCATCTCTAACTGCTTGTAAGGCCTTCACAACGTCTTGTTTGCATTTTTCTTGCTCCTGAGCCTTTTTGTCGTGAGTCTCTTTGGCATTTTTCAGCTTATAGTCTACTTTCAGCTGTTTCTGCCTGGTCTGCTCTTGACGCTGTTTAGCTT
>NZ_JAELTX010000600.1 GCF_016429065.1 Pedobacter sp. ASV17 | reverse complement strand
CCTTTCACCGTGTATCGACGACATCGACACCACAGGTAGCTAACCATGTGTACCATAATATCTCAGGCCTCGAACAACTTCGCATTATCCACCGAATTCGACTCCCATAGTTTCCAACGGGGCCTCCAACGCTCCGATGCTCAGTACATCGTCGGCCGCGAACCACTCGCACTTTTCGTTTAATCGAAATGGCGAATCGGGTCAACAGTCGCCTGGATCCTACGACTTTTTACCTTCTGTGAGCTTCGACGATCTCCACGCTAGCATTGAGTCAGCTTCTTCAGACTTTAAGCTCGCCCAATTCCCGTCGCCAAACGGCGAAGGGAGCATCCTCGAACCACAGACCATGGCGACCAAAAACAAGCAAGAAAAGCCCCCCTCAGGGTATATTGCTACCAAACCCTCAAATGCTTCC
>NZ_JAELTX010000599.1 GCF_016429065.1 Pedobacter sp. ASV17 | reverse complement strand
GCGTTCGCATAACGCTCAGACTGGTAATGTGTCCATGCGGGATACCATCTGTTGGCTCCTCCTCCATCTTGGCGAGTACGTAGCCCACAATCTTGGGGTAGTCGTAGGGTCCTTTGCTCGGCCGCGAGACGTCGACGGCGACGAAGCTGAGCTGTGGCCATGATAGGGCGTGGTACAGGTAGTACTTGAGGAAGTAGTTTTCTGGCAGGTTCTCCAGGTTGGCGTGCTGGATGAGCGGCAGGTCTGCGTTGCGGAGGAGGCGGATATCCATTTTGGGCACGGGGCGAGGATTTGCGAGAGTTTTAGGTAGCGGTAGCGATGGTGGTGGTGAGGTACAGTATGGCAATCAATGTGCGCTGTGTTGGTTTGACGCTTCCGTACGAGGTGCGGATGCGCAAGTATATAAGTATCGAGA
>NZ_JAELTX010000062.1 GCF_016429065.1 Pedobacter sp. ASV17 | reverse complement strand
GATATATACCTGCTCCTGCTGAGGAGTTCCGTCAGCAATCTTTGGATCCTCGTAAGTGATAGGCACACGCAAATCGGCTCCTGCAATAAAAGGACAACCACCATCTGCCTGTGAGCAGGTCAACACCGCCACTAAATTGCTAGATGGATTAAACGGATGGTCGTAGCTCTTGGAAAAACCAATAATGGGCATTGCATTAGGACTATATTTGATCGCATACACAGGGTTGCTCCCCTCTCCAATTTTAAAAACATTAAACCCTTGTTTGGCTAAGGTTTCGGCTACTCTTGGAAATAATGCGGTTTCTTCGGTTCCTCCCGAATAACAATAGACGTTAGGTACCTCAAAATATGCGGCCGCTACCTGTGCCCAAATTTGTGCTAAATGGCTCCTCCGAGAATTGTGTGTACAAATGAAATTGATATTGATTGGCTTGGCCTCTCTCACTTTAAGCAGCATATCATCTATCAATAGCTGTAAAACAATTTTGCGCTCAGCGCTCACGGGTTTCGCTAGCTCCAATTGCTGAATGGTATTTAATAAGGCTTGATACATCATATCTCTTTTAGCAACATCCTGAATTTGGGGTACAACAAGCCGATGGATTACTATTTGATACTTGCAAAGGAATTCCACAAGCATCTTGAGCAAGGCAAGTGGTGGTTTTGTTCTTTAAAACGAAGGTCTTACCATTAAAATCCAAATCGTATTTACCGATGGTTTCTCCTTGATATTCTACTTCTATTTCAGCATCTTCCATTCCCAGTTTTTCTTCTGATAGCTGGATGATGTGCAATAACTTACCAGGCTTTAAGCGATGCTCGTAATCATCTGCATCCCATAGCTGGAAATTAACGGCCTTTTCATGACGGACCACTCCCCCGCAGTCGATAAAGTTTTTAGTGATCTGCCCTACTTCCGTTACATGGAAGTGTTCTGGGACAAATGCGCCATTTTCTAATTGAAATTCTACGTTGTTTAACGTTGGGAGGATTTCTTTGATCTGTGATAGTTTCATTGTTATTTTATTTTAAAAGGTGTTTTTACATTAATGTAATATTGCAATATTACGATACTAAAAGTCAAAAAAAATGCCTTTAACAGCATTGCTTTACGCTTACGTCTTGATTGAAAAGTATATTAAAATGATCTTGAATTTGTTTCCAAACCTTCTCTTCAATGCAATAGCAAACAGATTTGCCTTCTATGGAGCCTTTAATAATCCCGATGCTTTTCAATTCTTTAAGATGTTGTGAAATGGTAGCCTGTGCTAACCCTAATTCTTCTACCAAATCATTGCAAATACAGGCTTTTTGATTAATGATATGTTGCAGGATAGCAAGACGAGCTGGATGCCCTAAAACCTTGAACAATGAAGCCAATTGATTTTGCTCGTCTGTAAATATTTCTGTCTTAGTAAGGCCCATTTTCAAATTTTTATATCGCAATATTACGATAATAAATTCAAAAAGGAAAAGCCTTTTCAGAGTTGATTTAAAAAATTAGCTAAATATGACCAATGACATTGGCTGTTTATGCCATCTCACGCAACATCCAAATGGTACAAGAAAAGTGACCCGTGTTGCCTAGTGGCCCTGATAACGATTTAAAACCTAATTTTTCATAGGCTGCTACGGCCGCACTCAGCTCGGGCATGGTTTCTAAATATATTTTTTGATAGCCTATAGATTTGGCAAACTCAATACATTTCAACATCAATTGCTTGCCTATTCCCTTTCCGCGGCTTGAAGCCGACATGTACATTTTCACTAATTCTACGGTATCACTTGGTAAGCCATTAGATGGATAAATACCTGCTCCTCCCAAAATCTTTCCATCTTCTTCTGCAATGAAATATGCAGTTCTTTCTTTTTGGAAACTTTCATACAAACGGTCGGTGCTTTCGTCAAAATAGGCAGTGCCTGGTATGTTTAATCCAAACTCTTCTAAACTTGACCTAAGGATTTTGGCCATTGCCACATTATCTTCTGGGGTAATTAATCTTATGTTCATGATGTATCGTCGGCAAATATCGTATATAAACAGGAAAACACGCATCGTTAAATGCAGTTTTCAATTCCCCCTTTGAGATTCGAGCTTAATTACGTTTACTTGTCAGGATATAGAAGCGACTATATCACTCCTTGTCGAGTGAATTCGTTGATTATTTGCATTATATTTTTGTAATCTGTTTTATTCAGCATATTCTGACGATGTTTTTTAACTGTTTGAAAAGCCGTAACTAACTTGTCTCCTGCTCTTTAAATCTACCCATTTAAATAAGCTATAAGGTGCTTTAAAAGACAATGAGGACACATTATCATTATTTATATTAAAAATATCTGAAAATCAATAAATTATATATAGCTTTGCAGCTTAATAAAATAATATAATGCAACAAGGAACAGTAAAATTTTTCAATGAGTCAAAAGGTTTTGGATTCATTGTACCTTCTAATGGCGATGCCGAAATTTTTGTACACATCTCAGGTCTAGTTGACCAAATTCGTGAAAACGACACCGTTAACTATGAAGTTGAGCAAGGCAAAAAAGGCTTAAACGCTGTTAACGTAACAATCGCTTAAGACAATCCTTCTTATAATTGGGAACATCCGCCTGTTTGCGGATGTTTTTTTTTGTGGCAAGTTTTTGGGGAGGTGAGTTAATGGTGGCTTATTGTGATTGGTGACAACACCATACGACCTATGGCTAATCCCTACAACGATACCGATGATTGATCTTTATTTTTATAAATCATTCTAATCACCATCACCAATATAGAAGGTGCAATGAGTCCCAGCGCCAAAAAACCAAAATACTGGGAATAGTTTTCAATGATAAAGTTGGGCTTATCTGCTAAAAAAACAAGAGAGGTTTTGGTTTCATTTTCTGTGATCAAATAAGAAGTGGCAAAATTATTGGCCCAATGTAAACCAATGGGCAGCAATATACTTCCACTGCGTTGCAGCGCAGTGGCATAAATAAAGACGGCAAAAAAATAATTGATCAAATGAAAAGGTACATTCCACGGATTTCCCCAAACATCATGCATGCAGGTAAACACTATGGCGGTAAGTAAAATGGAAAAGGTATGCCCCCCTATTTGTTTAGTTTTGTAAAAACCATAGCCCATAATATAAAACTGTTGTACCACCACGGTGGGCAACACCAACATCAATGCTTTAAACAAAGCCTTTACATCTAACGCAGGGTTTAGGCGCAGGCTCCCACCTTTGAAAATACTTTGTAAACATAAACCCAAAAACACAAAGCAAAGCCCCAATACAAAGCCCACCAAAATTTTAGCCAGGGCTTGTTGTTTTTTGTTGATACCCAAATAAGCGAGAGACAAACCCTCCCACCTGAACATTAGCCAATTGGAAAGCACCACCAGTATGCAGCCTAAAGGCAAAAATGATAGCCACGAATTTTTCGCAAAGCCACTTAAAAAAAGGGATAGTAGGATTAAGCCAATAAAGATGAGGAGCTGTTTTAAATTTAGCAGCAAAGTTGCTTTCATGTGCTGAGTTGATTTTCTTTCAAAATTATTAACTTGAACCGCTCTAAATGAGTTGAAATTAAAAAGTCGCCTTAAATGTCGTCAAGTGTCGCCCAAAAACAGCCAGATATTTCCAGTTACAGCAAGCAGGATATTGCCGCACTGATCAAACATGCAAGGTTAAATAGAAGATTCACACAAAAAGAACTTGCAGACCTTGCTGGGATTACCGTTCGTGCGGTACAACGCATAGAAAATGCCTTGGTAATGCCCAGAGCCTATACCTTAAATGCATTATTGGAGCAGCTAAACATTTCCTTAACGGATGTTCCCAAACAAACACCGCCATTGGATGAAAAGCCTACGGTAAGCAAGTCTCCAAAAACTACTCAATGGATCTTGACCTTTGGCAGCCCCATTTTACTTTTTATTGGTTCTTATGCTTTTATCCTGCAGTCGCCCACTTTTCCAGAGAATGCTTTTGAGTTGTGTGTGTTTATTTTCTGCATGGGGCTTTTTTACCTACTACTGCTATTGAAAATTTGGAAAAAATGATAAATTCTATGACAGCATATTGGAAAGAATTTCAGATTAATCATGATGAATACCTTAATATTCAACAGCCCCAAACATTTTTCTTTTGTGATAATAAAAGGGACGCTGACGAATGTGCCGAGTTAGTTGTTCAAAAAATCAAACAAGCTACCTCACCTTCGGTATGGTGGTTCGAGAAAAATAAGGAGCCACTTCCAAAAAAAGGAGATATTGCCATTGTAACCAATTGGGATGGAGAACCTAAAGCAGTTATCAGGACAACAAAAGTTGAAATAGTGAAGTTTAAAGATATCACAGCAAAATATGCACATACAGAAGGCGAAGGGGATAAAACTTTAGCCCATTGGAAGAAAGTTCATTGGGATTTTTATCAAAATGAAATGAAGGCATTCAATGAATCTCCTCGTGAGGATATGGAAATTGTATGCGAATATTTTGAAACCATTTGGTGAACAAGCCAAGGCATAAACCACAATCGCGTCAGCAAATTGGTAATCACAACAAATAGAGGCTAATACATCAACCGCCAAACTGCCGTGATGCGCTGTTTACTTCGCATTGATATCTTTATACAAGCGATCCACTACTTTCTCTAAAATCTCCCCTGTTTCATTAAAGCTAGTGTTGGTCAATATGGCTATGCCTATATTTTGTTTAGGATAGATCACAAACCAATTCTGCATGCCGTATATCCCACCGTGATGTCTATATATTAATTGATGATCATTTTCAATGATGTACCAATGGTAGCCTTCCCAAAAATCAGTACCTTCTTGATGTAGTTTTTGATGAGATTCGTTCACAATTGGATTGGACTGGTCAAGTTGCAGTTTCATATATTTCACCAAATCCGGAGTGGTAGCGTGCAATCCTGAAATTCCGCCCCATAAAGTTCTGTTGAAGTTGGGCATTAACTCGTTTTTATCGTTATAGCCCTTTACCAACCTTGCTTTATCATTTTCATTGAGCGTAAACTTAGTGTGGTTCATTTGATTGGGTTTCAGCACAAATTCAGTTACCAATTCTTCAAAAGGTTTCTGATACACTTTTTCAAGGATATATGCCATTAACTCTGGAGCCGTGTTTGAATAGGCATAGATTTCTCCAGGCTTCGCTTCAATCTTGATGAGTTTTAATCCTTCCAAAAAAGCTTGCTTATTTTCGCTTTTTGGAGGAAAATTAGGAAATCCACTGGTGTGGGTAATGAGGTGTTTGATTTTGATAGGCTCACCTTTAAATGCTAAATTGGGATAAGGTTCGTCAAGATAGTTTCTGATATCATCGTTTAAGTCTATTTTTTTATCCAGCACGGCTTTCGCAGCAACATAACCTGTAAAAGTTTTGGTTACCGACGCTATTTCGTAAAGGGTAGAATCGTTTGGTCTGTTTTCCTTTCCAATCGTTAATTCTCCAAAATGTTTAATGGTAGTTTCTCCGTTTTTAAGTACCGCAATGGAAACGGAATGAAATCTTTTGTCTTCCAATAACTGAAGCGCATTTTTTGTGATCGCATTTTCTACATGTTGGTTTTGCTGAACACTTTTACACCCCATTGAGGCAAAAAATAACATAGGGATTAAATATTTTCTGGTCATCGTTTATCGTTTACGACGCAAATATGCGGTAGCTTATCTTTAAAAAAGTCCGTATAAAAAAGTCGTACTCATTTTATTCATAAAAATGAGTACGATGATCTACCATCCGAAGTTCGAGTTTTTACAGCTAGCTAATGATCAGCTGTTTTTGAATGCTGTTGGTGTTTGATTAGTGTATTTTTTAAATGAGGTGTGAAAAGAAGATTTTGAATTGAAACCTACTTCATATAAAATCTCTAACACCGTAAATTCTTTTTTGGTGGGATCTTTCAGAATGGTCATTGCTTTCTTTACACGGTATTCATTTACAAAATCAAAAAAGTGCTGGTTGAGGTGATGGTTAATCAATACCGATAAATCGCGAACTGGAATTTCTACTTGATCTGCCAGTTCCTGAATGGTTAGTGAAGGATTTAAAAAAGGTTCTTTATCGACCATGAAATTTTTAAGCTGTTCGATCTGAAGACTTTTTGTTTCGTCGGTTTTATTTTCAGTTTCCAGCGTTACCGCAAAATCTTTGGTAGGTTGTAAGGTGGATTCAATTCTGCGAAACAGCTCAGGATAATTTAATGCCTTTAATATAAACCAACAGGCAGCCAATAAAACCACCGTTCCCGCCACAATATTGAACCAGATAAACAGCTCTTTATCTGATGTATATCTTACGATGTTCTTTAAAATAATAAACACATGGATGACCAAGAAAATCATGGTAAGTTGAAACAGCCATTTGTACAACAAAGTATTTGGATTGGTGTAATTTTCAAGATAGATCTTCTTGTATTTTTTAAGGACAAGCAGCACACCAACGATATAAAAGAAATACTGCAGCTCGCCGATGGCTTGATAAAAGAACATTTCGGGGGAGTGCCACATCACTTTAAAGAAAGCTTCTTTAGCAGCACCCTCCGCCAGATAAAGTCGTGGGACTAAAATTAAATTCACAACAATAAAAGGAATTAGATGCAGTAAATGCTTTCTTTTTAAGGTAAAATCGGCATAACACACGGCATTAACATACAAATAGAAAAGAGGCATTACCAATAAGTAAGCAGATATTTTGAAAGCTTTCAGATTGTAGCTATCCACAAAAAGATGCATAAAAAGCCCGCTGATATCAATGGCATTAATGATGAGGAAAGCTGCAAATAATCTATTTTCTAGTTTTCTTTCCGTTTTTACAGTTAACAAAAATACCGCCAACAGCAACGATACAAAAACGGCAATCGCAGCAATAAACTCCAGAAAACTTAACTTGTCCATTTAACCTTTTTGCAAAAATAGCATATAAGTGATAAAGACAAATGATTGCCGACCATGAATTAAACAAGAAAATCAAGTTAACATTAAAAATCTTTGAAGGAAGAGATATGCTATTTTTCTTAAATTAAAAGCTATCGAAATAGAAGATTTTATTCGTAGTTGGTGCCATTGCCATACCACAATAACCTTTGGTTGGTGATCACCAACCAAAGGTCAATACTTCACCCCCTTAAAGCATTTCTGTGTGTAAACTGAGCCTTTGTTTTTTCTTTTACAGCTCATTTGTCAAGTCATGCATGCCGTTTGTTTTTTCCTAGTTAGCTGTTTTAGGGGTTGCTTTTTCTCAATTTAATCTGTTCAAAATCTGCATTTTTTTCATTATCAATTATTCCGATAGCATTTAGCTTGATGTACCGTGCCGAAACTGCAGGGAAAGACACAGATTGAGGAATGGGATTATTTTTAATGTTCGCAAACTCACCTTCAGCAATTTTCTGCCATTTTTTATTATCCCGGCTTACAAAAATGGCATACGCAGAAATTAAACCTTTTTTATTTTTCATGGGTATATAGCTCAATTCGTCCAGTTTATATTCCTTTTTCAAATCAATGATAAATGCGCCCTGTACTGCTTTCCATTCCTTACGCTCGGGTTCAAGATAGGAACGGTCAATCTTTTGAACGACCGATTTAGCTACAACAGGCTCTGGCGCATAGTAAACTGAAGCTGTTGAAATTAAAGGGCAAGCCTTAGCTTTCACTATGGTCAGCCTAATCTTCGAAGTTTCTACTACCGGAAACCGCAATATTCTTTTGTATCCAATGGTTGTCTCTTCAGCTATGTTTTGCCATTCCTTACCATTCCAGCTATCCAGCTTGAACGCTTCTACCCTTTGCCCTAATTGGATATACTCTTTAACCAGAAAGCGGTTTATTTTAGTTTTTTCGCCAAGATCAATCATCACACTGCCTGTTCTGGTAAAATCATCCGTTGCCCAATAGGTTTCGTCCTTACCATCATTAATCTTGTCTGCGGCAAATCTGGGCTGGTTAAGTCGGACCTGACTAGCAGTCGCATTTTTTTTCAAGGCTTTATCTAAGGAGAAATCCTTATCCAACTGTAACCTTAATTGCATCAAGGCAGCCGAATCTGCCGGATGGATCAGTCCGCGGCGATCTACAGGGACATTTAATAAAAACGAAGCATTTCTACCTACAGTGCCATAGTAAATATCCAACAGTTGATTGACAGTTTTCACGCGATTATCTTCTGCCTGATGGTAATACCATCCTGGCCGAATAGACACATCTGCTTCTGCTGGCAACCAATGCGTTCCATCTATATGTCCGGTGGTTAGTTGTTGATAAAGGGGCCAGCCTGGCCAGGCTTCATCCCGTTTTAACAGGGCCCAATTCTCTGCATTTGCCATTCCATCCTCATTCCCTACCCATCGTATATCTGGGCCTGCATCGCTAAAAATATTGGCTTCTGGTTGCAGGCTCCTCACCAAATCCCAGGTATTGTCCCAATCATAATAGGTTTTTCGGTCTACTTCCCGCTTTTCATTTGCCCCGCCGTAATAGCCCGTACCACCATTTGCGCCATCAAACCAGACCTCAAAAATATCACCATAATTTGTCAGCAGCTCTTTCAGCTGGTTCCGGAAATAACTGATGTACTCTGGTTTCCCATAGTCTTTATGGTTGCGGTCCCAGGGCGACAGATAAACACCCATTTTCAACCCATACGCTGCACAAGCGGCCTGAAGCTCTTTTAAAACATCTCCCTTTCCATTCTTCCAAGGCGAGTTTTTAACGGAATGTTCGGTGTAGGCCGAAGGCCATATACAAAATCCATCATGATGTTTTGCTGTAATGATAATACCTTTCATTCCAGCTTGTTTGGCAATTCTTGCCCATTGCTTGGCGTCAAAGGCTGTCGGGTTAAACAATCCTGGAGATTCGCTCCCCTGTCCCCATTCCAGATCAGTAAAGGTATTGATGTTGAAATGCACAAACATGTAATATTCCATTTCATGCCATTTCAATTGCCTTGCCGATGGCAAAGGTCCAAAAGGCTCAGGCGCTTGTCCGTAAACGGAATTGACCATAAGCAGGCAAAGCAAAAAAGTAGATAATCTATTTTTCATCATTTATTTGGTTATTGGATTTTTAAGATATTAAGGTTTTTTTCAAACCTGCTAAAATCTTTGTTTTCAGGCTTGGTCCATCCGATTTCTGCATAGGCGGCAGCCCTTGGAAAGATTTGCTGGTTCATTTTCTCCACCGTAGGAATCCATTCACCCCACATTTGACAGCCCAAACCAATAATGTGCTTTTGATCTGCAGTATCCATACCTTCGGGTATTGGGTTAAAACCATAGGCCATATGCAACGGCAAAGTCTGATAGCTATAGTCCAAGTAAGTAAAACTATGGGTTGAATTAACTACATCGTAACCTTTTTTAACGGCATCTTTGATCAGCTTACTATCTCCTTTCCAGAAATGGACAATGGTGTTTTGTTGAAGTTTGCTACTTGCTTGTTCTACTGGTTGCCATTCATGGATCTCGGCACCCATAATCTCATTCCAACCCATCATCCTTTTATGTTTTTTCTGTAAAAAGGCTGAGATATCATTGATGAATGAAATTTGAACATCGGCATAGGTCTTCAAATTTCGCTGTAGCATATACTGTTTAATGCCTTCGTCCGTTTTCCATTGATCATACCTAACCTCATCACCGCCAACATGGATTACGTTGCCTGGAAACAGCGCAGCAACTTCCGTCAGTACATCTTCCAAAAAGCCAATCACTTTAGGATCTGCCACATTATAGATATCATAATGACCACCACCGAACTTTACGGGAACATTGATTTGTTTTTTACTAGTACCTAACCACGGATATGCTGCTATTGCTGCACTGGCATGACCAGGCATCTCAATCTCCGGAACAATTGTAATCTGCCTCGCCGCAGCATATTTAATAATTTCCTTTATGTCTTCCTGTGTATAAAAGCCTGAGTGTGGATGGTTATCATATTGATCACTATCGTATCCCCCAATCTGGGTATTTTGCCTAACTCCTCCTATACGGGTTAGTTCAGGGTACTTCTTAATTTCTATACGCCAGCCTTGATCGTCGGTAAGATGCCAGTGAAATACGTTCATTTTTAATGCAGCCATTTTATCCAGCAATTCTTTAACCACTTGCTTACCTTTAAAATGCCTCGCTTCGTCAAGCATCAGGGCTCTCCAGCTAAATGTCGGCTCATCTTTGATCTCTACAAGCGGTAGTTTTCGTTGTTTTGAATACTGCTTTAACAACTGCAAAAATGTTTGGACCCCATAAAAGGCACCAGCAGGTTGACTATAAGCAATCGTTACCTGTTTTGAATTGATGTTCAGCTGGTATCCCTCTTTAGGTAAACGATCGTTGTATTTAAGTAAAATAGGCATTCCAGATTGGCTAACTGCAATGCCTTCTGCTTGGAGCCCTTTGTTCAGCAAATCTATGGTTGAGGCTAGCTTACCATTAAATTTGATATTAAACCCAGTATAGGTAACGTTACCAGGGGTTTCCTTCACCTCGTTCGGATAGGGAAGCAAAGCCAATGTGTTCTGCGCATATCCTAGTTTAAAAAGGCCTAGGGTAGCTACTAGTGCGGTAAAAAAAAATCTAATCATTTTAATATGTTTTTAAATAAAAAAATAGCGGGCAAACTGGCAACCGCATATTTTTGTTCCATAAATTTGTTTGGTAACTGTTTATAATGGGATTGTCCCTTAAGCTTCAAATATCGGGTTGCAATAGATACTGATATTTTTCGGGAGGTTTAAATCAGCACCCTTGACATAGCTAGTTTCGAAGATGGCCAGGCAAATATCAAGGCCTGTTTTTTCATTTATGTAATTTGACAACAACTTTTATTTCAATAAAAATTTAGCCTTTTTATTGCCTACCATAACGTAAAAATCTCCTTGTTCCAATACATCCTTACCATTTGCATCTGGGTATACTAAATCTCTTGCAGGTATAATATCAAAATTAAATACAACCGTTTCTCCTGCTTTAATCAGCCTTTTCTCAAAATGCTTTAATTCCTTAACTGGCCTTGAAATGGTTGCAACCGGATCAGAAATAAACCAGTGCACAGTTTCTAAACCATCTTTGTTTCCGGTGTTTTTTACTTTTATTGTAGCCGTTAATTTTTCAGACCTATTAATACTGGTTTTAGACAAATTAATCTCTCCATATTCGTATGTGGTGTAACTTAAACCATATCCAAACTCATACAAAGGCACTGATGGAATATCCTGATATTTCCCGTTCTCTGGACGGGGCGATGGCCTCCGGTTATAATGTATAGGAATTTGCCCAGTGGTATAGGGAAAAGTAACAGGTAGTTTACCCGAAGGGTTAATTCTTCCGGATAATATGCCTGCGAGTGGCATACTGCCAGCAATGCCTGGCTGCCAAACTTCTATTATTGCATCAACCAATGGTTCTATCCTGATCAATTCTATAGGCCTTCCGCTGGATAATATCAATACAATGGGTTTACCTGCCTTGGACAATCGTTTCACCAATTCTTCCTGAACAGCAGGCAAACTAATGGTGGAACGAGAGGCATTTTCACCACTCCAGCCTTTTTTTTCGCCGAGATATAATAAAACTACATCAGATCTTAACGCTGCGTCATAAGCTGCTTTAAAACCAATGGTATCAATGCTTCCAAAATGAAGCTTTTTGGTGTCTTTCCTTTCAAAGTCAACACCAGCAGCATATTCGAAATTAACCTTACCCTCAAATTCTTTAAGCATACCGTCGTAAAAAGGCAATACATCAGCAGCTCTGCTAAATGCTGCCCAGGAACTCAGAACGTTCTCCTGATCTTTTGCCATCGGGCCAATAATAGCAACATTCGTGACCGTCTTTGGTAATGGCAAAACATTATTCCTGTTTTTCAAAAGGACCATGCTCTCGGCAGCTAACTGTTCGGCTACCTTTAAGTTTCCGGGCGTCAGATATCTTTCTTTCTCCGGAATTATTGTCGTATAAGGTTTTTCAAATAAACCCAGCTGAAACTTAAGCGTCAGTATCCTCCGGACAGATTCGTCAATCTGCGCCTGGGTAATTTGCTTTTCCTTAAGCAAATCAGGTAAATTTTTATCATAAAGGCCATCCACCATACACATATCTGTACCTGCTAAAAAGGCCTTCTTTGTAGCTTCCTTGTGATCCTGAGCTACGCCCTGATTGACCAGCTGAGCAACTCCGTCCCAATCAGATACTACGAAACCTTTAAATCCCCATTGCTTTCTTAGCACATCAGTGAGGAGATAATGATTGGCTATTGAAGGTGTGCCATTGATGTCATTAAATGAACTCATTATGGTAGCCACACCTGCCTTAACCACAGCTTTATAAGGTGGCAGGTAAGTTTCCCATAGCGCTTGATTTGAGATATCAGTATATTGATAATCACGTCCGCCTTCACTGCGGCTATACCCTACAAAATGCTTTGCGCAGGCGGCTATGTGCAAACTATCAAATGGTTGCTCTCCCTGGTAACCTTTTACAGAAGCTACACCAAATGCAGCATTGGTAAACGGGTCTTCACCGTAGCCTTCAGATACTCTTCCCCACCTCGCATCATACGCTACGTCGATCATTGGCGAAAAGGTCCAGTCTATTCCCCCATACCGGGCTTCTTTAGCAGCCATTCCTGTTGCCCGGCGAACCAAATCCAAATTCCAGGAAGCGGCCTGGGCTAACGGGATGGGGTATAAAGTTCTGTATCCATGGATAATGTCATTCCCAAACAAAATGGGGATACCCAATCTGGATTGTTCCATGGCATTTTTCTGAATCCTGTTTCTATAACGGGGATCTTCGCTGAATAAGATGATAGACCCTGTTTCGGGAGACATACTTTTGACAGTGGACTCTATGTTGTTTGGATTATCATTCTGGCCAGCGGTGTATTGAGCCAACTGAAGAATTTTCTCTTTCAAAGTCATTCTGGCTAATAAATCATCTACCCTTTTAGGTATCGGAAATTTCGGGTCAAGGTAAATTTTTTGGGCATGTGTGTTTTGTGTAAACAACAGATAAAATAATAGACTAACAATTAATGTTTTTTTCATGGTTTCAGTATTAATTTTCTTAAATATATTATAAACAAAGACACCTACCGCAACCAATACAAGTGGCGGCTGCACAACACCCAAGTAGCCCGCAAATATTTTTAAAACCAATAGTTGTATGTCGCTATCAATGCAGGATGAATTGCTCTTAAGCATCTATAAATCAGCAATACTAACAAAAACTAAGGACATTTTTAACACCTATTAAATTTTGTATATTCCAAAGAGACTGAATCGTTTTTAGCGAAACAGTCTCTTTACTCATTTGTATTTACTAACTATTGCCAACCTGGGTTTTGAGGATATTTGCCTAGGGTCATATCATTAATTGATAACGCCCTTAAATAATCTCTACCTTTTACGAAAGCGAAACCGGCAGGCAGTGCAGCTTTATAGGTATCTACGTAGCCATTGGCATCCAGATATATAGCCTTCCCATTTCCAGTAACAGTATTGGTATCAAATGCTGGATTATTGATCACAAAATATGCTTGTGTAGAGGATCCGAGATATTTCATTCCCAGAGGTCTGAAACCACCCGAAAATATTTTATCGGCAATGGCCCAACGCATCAGATCGTTGCTTCTAAAACCTTCCAGATTTAGCTCTACCATTCTTTCTCTTCTGATTTCGTTCACTATTGGTGATGAACCCCATGAAAATTGAGGATCAGCATCTGTTACACCAGTTCCGGAGATGGATAAATCTGCGACTCTCGTATTGTCCAGGTTTTTTGCTCTTGCTCTTAATTTATTAACAGTCAGGTCTAAATCTGTCTGCGTAAGTTCTCCTAATTCGGCTCTTGCTTCTGCATAATTCAACAAAGCTTCGGCATACCTGAAAATGAGTGCACCATTTGTTGCTGCAGGAATAACCGGAACCGTTAATGAATTATCAAACCCTTTTATTATTCTATATCCTGTAACATCTCTGAACTCATCTTTTTTATCTAAAGTAGGTTCTTGAAAAACTGCGTTGGTTGCCAAATTGTACCCTGGAACAGCAATAGAAGCAGCCAATCTTGGATCACGGTTTTTGAACACGTCATCTAAATTCCGATCTCCCTGGTATAGCGGATTTGTAGTTCCATTATATTTAATAGGTTTGCCATCCAGGCATAAAAATGATTCTACAAAAGTTTTAGAGGCACCGGCATTCAAAGTTCTTGTCGAATAAATTTGAGCACGATTACTAATTCCTAAAGCTTCAGAATAATCTTTCCAAAGAATGGCCTCAGAAACGCTTGAGAAATCTGTAGAATAAAACATTTTTTTATAATCACGGATGGAGTTGCCATAAAGTGTTAGCGTGCCTAAGTCCATCAAAGCTTTGGCGGCATCTCTGGCTGCCTGTAAATATTTTTGTCCGTTAGAACCCGGAACACCAAAAACATCTGTGGCATGATATTTTTCCCATGTACCCTCGTATAATGCTACTCTTGACTTGAATAACAATGCCGACTCTTTATTTAACCTGCCACGCGTAGCAGCAGATTTTAATGGCAATTTGCCAATTGCAGCATCTAAATCTTTTAAAATAAAATCTACAACTTGATTCCTGGGGCTTTTGGGAATATCTTTCACCACTTCATATTCAGCAGGCAAAGGTTTATCCAGAATAGGAATAGCTCCATAATTTATTAAGTTACCGAAATAGAACCATGCCCTGAAAAAAGAAGCTTCGCCATAAAACTTATCCAGATCAGTTTGATTTCCTTGAGCTTTTGAAAAATTGGCAAAGAAAATATTTACATCCCTGATACCTCCATAAGACCAGCCCCCTGTAGATGGTACTGTATTTTGTCCGGTCAATCTGGTATCATAACTATTCCCTATGAGCACCATGTCTGTATTTGCATCATACCTGGAATAACCGTTATCATAATATGACGGTATAGGCCCTAAAGCACTGTAATATTTGTTTACATAAAGTTGCAGGTCAGCAGGGCTGTTGAAAAAATTCTCTGTACTGATTTGCGTTATTGGCTTTCTGTCTAAAAAATCTTTTTTACAGCCCACCAAGGTGCCTCCTAAAAGCAAAGCACCTAGTAAATTGTTAATATATTTATTTTTCATGTTATTAAAGGTTGATGTTTACGCCTATTGAATAAACTTTGCTGAGCGGATATATTTCACCCCAATTCCACAAATACGTAACCTCCGGATCGAATATTTTACTCAATTTAGTATAGGTAAATAAATTTTCACCGGTTACAAATACGTTCAGCTTACTTACATGGATTTTTTTCAAGAAACTGGTAGGGAGACTATAATTTAAGGTTACATTTTTCAACCTTAAATAAGCGGCATTTTGCAAATATCTTGTTTGTGTCAACTCGTTTCTCCAATTATTATCAAATGTGGGTCTTGGGTAATAGGCAGTTGTATTGGTTGGGGTCCAATAATCCAAATGTTCTTTGAAAGCAGCTGATTCCCACATATCTCCAAACATCCCATAAAAGTATGCACCACCCATCGCCAAATCACGCTTGGCGATACCCTGCCAAAAAGTACTTACCGATAAATTTTTCCAGGTAGCGCCTAAATTAAAAGAGAACTGGTATCTTGGATTCGAATTCCCTATCACACTTAAATCTCCATGATCTGAAAGCGTATTTTTTCCGTTATTTACCCTTCCATTCCCGTCGAGATCTTTATACATCACATCACCAGGATACCAGGTGCTACCGCTGATAGCACTTTGGTCATTTTTGCTTAACCAATCTGTAACTTGTGCTGCATCCTTGAATAAGCCTACTGAAGTATAGCCCCAGATTTCGCCAATCTTTCTTCCCTCGTTGTAGCCTGAAGCAAGTGTTCCCGTTGGGTTGTAATATTTCAATACTTTAGATTGATTATCGGCTAACAAAAATCTTACATTATAAGAAAAATCATTCCCGATTTTGTCGTTCCAGCCCATACTTAACTCGAAGCCCCTGGTAGATAAAGTTGCATTATTTACTCTGGGTGCCCCTACACCCACCAATAAAGGCAATTGATTTTGTGGACCTAACATGTCATAAGTTGTTCTGTCAAATGCTTCAATGGTCAATGACAATCTGTTTTTTAGTGCCACTACATCCAAAGCCATATTTTTAGTAACTGGTCGCTCCCAGGTAAACCTATTTGGCAGGGCACCCGGAGCACCTATTTGAGGTTGTAGTGCATTATTAAATAACCATTCACCTTTTGCCGAAAATCCCATCGTAGCTAAATAAGGATAGGCATTATCTCCTACATTTTGATTACCCAGGCCTCCGTAAGAAAGTCTTAATTTTAGTAAACTGATTAAGTTTTCATTGATGGCATTTTTAAAGAAATCTTCTTTGGCCATATTCCAGCCCAACGAGGCTCCATAAAAGTTACCCCATTTGGCGCCATTGGCAAACTTGGAAGAGCCACTTCTTCTACCATTTAATTCTAGGAGATATTTTTCCTGATAATCATAGTTTAACCTGGCAAATATACTCTGTGTTGCCCATTCGTATGCGCTTTGACCCACTTGTTGATCGCCAATGGCTGTATTTAATGCGGGGACTGCTGCGGTAATCAGGTTATTTCTTTTTCCATAACTATCATCATATCTGTTATATTCTTGCTGGTAACCCATTAATACTTTTACATGATGGTCTTTTGGCAAGAAGTCTACAAAATCATAGTTCACGTAGATGTTTGGCGTAAAATAAAAATTAGAACTATTTCCAATATAAACATAACTGGAATTCGGATCCCGGGGCATTAGCGAATTATTAGCGTCATACGTTTTTATAAGGTTTTGAATCGCTGTTTCTTTTCCAAAATCCCATTTAAAATTAAAATCTGAAGTAATGTCCAGGTGCTTAACAGGAGTGACGGTAAAAGAGGTTTGTGATATTAAATTTAAGTTCTGGGGTGTAAACACTCCCGATTGCGCAATTGGTATGTCAGAGTCGGCATGCCAATAACCATACAAATCTTTTGCGGCCATAACAGGCCATCTCCTGGATATATTATGAAAAAACAGTGAGGGCTCTTCAATTGATCTTGTTCTTTTTTGAGTAGTTAATCTATTATCTGAACTCATTTTTAACCAGGAGTTTATTTGAGCAGAAACGGAGGTATTTATATTATATCTGCTAAAATTATCTGGGGTAATCCTTTTCATAAACCCATCTTCATTATAGAACCCACCAGAAATGTAATACTGTATTTTATCTGAACCACCACTTAAGGCTAAGTTATGTTGTTGTCTATTGCCATTTTGATAGATTTCCTTAAACCAGTTGGTACTGGCGTACCCATCAAAATAATTTGACCAACCCGTTACCGGATCCCAAATGTTTCCCTTTTTAATACCCGGATATTTAATTGGATCTTGTAAAAATAGTCGTGCGGAATCCTGCATTGCCTTGTTGAACATTAACCCACCACCATCATTTAAACTCGCCGTATTATAATAATCCATAAATTCCGGACCGTTCATCGGTTTAGGTAAACGACCAGGGCTGGTAGTAGTGATATTGTTGCTATACGTAACATTAAACTGCCCGGCTTTACCTTTTTTTGTGGTGACTAAAATAACCCCATAAGGTGCTCTGGCACCA
Source organism: Pedobacter sp. ASV17 (assembly GCF_016429065.1). Classification (GTDB taxonomy): domain Bacteria; phylum Bacteroidota; class Bacteroidia; order Sphingobacteriales; family Sphingobacteriaceae; genus Pedobacter. The sequence goes on along the minus strand of NZ_JAELTX010000062.1, from coordinate 14,324 downwards.
TAAATTGCCGATGCCGCAGCATCTTTTAATACGGAGACACTCTCAATATCATTAGGGTTTACTTGATTGATATCCTGCTCAATACCATTCACCAATACTAAAGGAGAACCACCATTAATGGATCCTACACCCCGAATGTTAAAGCTTAAGCCACTCCCAGGCTCCCCGCTTCTGTTATTGGTAGTTACAACCAGGCCTGGAGCTGCGCCTTGCAGCGCTTGTGATACATTTCCTATTGGTCTTTTTTCAAAATCTTTACTGGAAATCGTAGAAACGGCACCGGTTAAATTTTCCTTCTTTTGTGTGCCATAGCCCACAACAACAACTTCATTTAATTTTGATTTATCCTCTTTGAGAACAACATTAATACTTGTTTGGTTTCCAATAGTAATGGTCTGTGTTATAAAACCGATAGCGGATACAATAATCTCTTGTTCTCCATTTGCTAGCGAAATCGAAAAGTCACCATGTTCATTTGTATAAGTACCTTTTTTTGTCCCTTTTATTAAAATACTTACAGAGGGTATTGGTTTGCCACCTTCATCAACTACCTTCCCTTTGATATCAATTTTTTTAATTCTTTCATCAAGGACAGGCTTTATAGGAGCAACAGCTTTTTCAGTTAGAATGATCGATTTTTGTTTGATTTCAAAGTTTAGGTTCTGATCTTTTAAAATTATTCTTAAGGCCTGTTCAAGTGGAGTTTTTTCAAAATCAACACCAACTGCTGTATTTCGCTTTACCAGATCAGACTCGTAAAGTACAGTGTAACCGGTTTGCTTTCTTATCTGGGAAAAGACCTGTCGAAGGCTTATGTTATTTTCTTTAAGCGTTATGTTTTGGGCCAGGGTTGATGCACTTAGCTGCATGAGAAAGGTTGTCATCATGACAATAATCAACTTCATAATACGCAACATTTGTTTAGACGTAACATATCGGATATTACATCTAAATAGGTAAATAAATTTCATACTTTTGGTTGTTTTGGTTGGTTTTGCGAATGCTTCCTGATCGTCGAAAATTTGTAAGCTCGCAGTTAAACAATAAAATAATTCCTTTTTTAAGGAACTTAAATCAAAACACTTCATCAGTCCTGGTTTTTATATCGGGACTGATTATTTATAAGACAAGGTTCTTTATCGTGAATTGATTTTTTTAGATGTTATCAAATAAATCTATTTCATAACCAATATCCTCCTTCCCTCAATTTTAAAATGTATTTTTTTTGTTGATTCTAATATTTTCAATACTGAAGAGACATTTTCGTACCTCGATAATCCGCCACCATATAATTTATTCTTATCTACATTATCAGCATATTCAACCTCTACATTATACCATCTGGAAATTCGTCTCATGATACTCTGTAATGTCTCATCTTCAAAAAGAAAAGTCCCATCTTTCCAGGCGATAGCATCTTCAGCATTTACATTTTTTATACTAAAATTACCTTGGGTAAATACAGATTGCTGGTTGGGTTTTAGCACACGGGTTAACTCCCCTTTATTTGTCTTTACACTACCCTCCAGCAATGTAGTAGTGGTTGAGGGTTCATCCGGGTAACTACTGACATTAAAATGGGTACCTAAAACCTCTATGTCATGATTTGCGGTACTCACCACAAAAGGATGTTGCTTATCTTTAGAGATTTCAAAGTATGCTTCTCCCTGAAGCTGAACCCTCCGAATACCGCGATCCAGAAGGTCGGCGGCGTAAGTTAGACTGGAGGCAGCATTTAGCCAAACTTTGGATTTGTCTGGCAAAATTAAAATGTAAGTTTCTCCACGGGCCGTTGAAAGGGTATTCATTCCCCCTTTCTTAAGTCCCTCTTTAGAAGATGTTCCGACTTCATAAACGAGATTGCCCTCTGCCGTTTTACTAACACTTATTCCTGATTCTTTAGCTATTTCTCCGTTTACCGCATTAGCCAGTCTTATTTTCTTTCCATTTGCTAGGGTTAAAGTGGCTCCTGTTTTCCCTGGCGCAATGTCTTGTGCATAGGACCTATTTTTTTCGGTATGAGAGCCGTATTTTGACCAAAAAATCCAGCCAATGCCAAATACCACCACAAAAAGTGAGGCAGCGGCAATGCGTACCCAGAGTTTTACACGCCATGGTTCTTTAGCTTTTGCTTTAACTGGCTCAGCTTCTTCATTAGTGCCACCAATAATCTCATTATAAATATGGAGGGCCTTTTCTTTATTATATGTAGGTGTAGGTAGATCATCGGTATCCCATAAATCCTTTACTAGCCTCTCAAGCTCCTCATATAAATCAGGCTGGGATAAACCCACTTTCCATTCCTCAAGCTCCTCCACACTTAGCCTCCCCCTTACATATTGCCCAAATAAATATCTAAATCTATGATTGTCCATTTTGTCTTTTTACTATTAGGTACATAGTGATATTTAACCTTAAAACGATATCGCTATATTAGTAAGTCGGAGAAATTAGAAATCGAGGTAATTTCATTTTAAAAAAATTACGGGAATTACAAAAACAGCTTTTTGTTTACAAAAATCGTAATAGCATAGCTAGTGCAGCAAACCAAGAATGCTCACTAACATATCTCCTAAGAAACTTTAAAGCTAATTTCATATGCGTTTGAACGGTCCCATGACTTATATGAAGCCTGTTGGCCACTTCCTGATATTTTAAACCTTGCTGATAACAAAGCCGATATACCAGACGCTGTTGATCTGGTAGCTTTTCAATGCCCTTTTCTAATGCAAGATGCGCAGCTTCAAATGTAAAGACCTCATTAATATCCAATTCCGTAGGGTTCAGCATGGATAACAGTCCCTTTTGAGCAACGAAACTCTGATGCTGTATTCGTAGCTGATCAATTGCTCTACGTCGTGCTATTGTTTTGATAAATGCTTCAATGTTATTGATGGTCCGTAGCTTATCTCCAAGTTGCCAAATCTGAAGCATCGTTTCTTGGATTACCTCTTCAGCAGCAAATTCACATTGCAATAACCGAAAAGAGAATTTAAAGATCAATCCGTAATATTTCTCATACAGGATTTTAAAGGCAAAATGATCCCTCTCGGCTATTTTTGCCAGCAATTGGTTTTCATCAAAAGTAGGTTTAGTAATCATTTCCCAATCATCAAGAAAAACAATAACAACTAGTCTTTAAAACATGTTAAAACTGTAATCGCAACGGAGAGGTGTTTTGATTTTATGGTATTTTAAGTATAAAAAGCACTCGTATAATTACCAGTAAACAGTGTAAAGTGCGGCAATAATGCCTATAATTAATAACGCACCAACTGCAAATTTAGATTCGGTCCTAAAGAGCTTAGAGTCAACTTCAAGTCCATTTGTAATTACACCTCGCTTATTTTCTATTATACTAATGATATACATACCCAGTGTAGCGAGCAAGAAAACAAACCCCATTCGGTCTAAAAATGGTATTTCATAAAGTAAGCTCCCGTTTTTTTGCAATACCTGCTTAGAAAAGCCCATTGGGCTTAAAAAAGCTAAATTAGCAAATGTAGGTAGTACCTTAAAGAAAACCGATAAAGCGAAACCACCGATGGTTGCAAACAGCGCTGCATTGCTCGTTGTTTTCTTCCAAAAAAAGCCAAGTATAAACATGGCAAATATACCTGGAGATACAAAGCCAGTATACTCTTGAATGAATTCAAAACCACCTTTCTTGTCTATGCCTAAAAAGGGTGCAATGATTACCGCCAATAGCATCGAAATAATAATGGTAGTCCTTCCTATCCAAACCTGTTTCTTTTCGTCTGCATAAGGATTGATCCTTTTTTTGTAAATATCTAAAGTGAAAATGGTTGCTATACTGTTTGCCTTGCCTGCTAAAGAAGCTACTACCGCTGCTGTAAGTGCGGCGAATGATAAACCTTTTAGACCAGACGGTAGTAAATTTAATAATACCGGATAGGCTTTATCTTGAACCAGTTCTCCATTTACCATCATTTCCTGCTGGAAATATCCATTTTTGAACAAAACATAAGCTGCAATACCTGGTAAAACGACAATTACGGGCATTAATATCTTTAAAAATGCTGCAAACAGTAGGCCTCTACGAGCTGTTTTCAGGTCTGCCCCCAAAGCTCTCTGTGTGATGTACTGATTACAGCCCCAATAATTAAGGTTTACAATCCACATACCACCAATGAGTACGGTTAAGCCTGGCAAACTAATGTAATGTGTATTTTCTGGTTTTAAGATCATGTGAAAATGATCATCAGCTTGTTTGGTAATATAGTTAAAGCCCTGAATAGCCCCTTCTGCTCCAAAATGCTTCGCTACTAAATCTAATGCTAAATAAGTTGTTGCAAGCCCACCTAAAATCAAAAAGAAAACTTGAATTACATCTGTATATCCTATCACCTTCATTCCCCCAAGGGTAATGATGACTGCAAATACGGCCAAGAAAATCATACAGGCCGTAAGGCCGATGCCGGATATGCTGCTAATGGCTAACGCTCCAAGAAATAGAATTGAGGTTAAGTTGACCACTACATAAAGCAATAGCCAAAATACAGCCATGATCATTGCTACCGTGCCATTATACCTTTGGTGTAGGAACTGTGGCATAGTGTATATCTTATTTTTGAGATATACTGGGATAAAAAATACAGCAACTACGATTAGGGTGGCAGCGGCCATCCACTCGTAGGTAGCAATGGCTAATCCCATGGTAAAGCCATTACCGCTCATCCCAATAAACTGCTCTGCTGAGATATTGGATGCTATCAATGATGCACCGATAGCCCACCATGTTAATGATCCTTCGGCCAGAAAGTAGTCCTTAGAATCTGATACTTTAGATTTTTTTCTGTAATAGATGTAGAAACCATAAGCAGCCACAATTACAAAATATATAAAAAACACAATATAGTCCTTTATATCTAATACGTTACTGTTCATTTGTTTTTAGTTTTTATAGTTAGATGAAGAATAAGCTTTTAAGATTATCATAAGAACAACCCTTGTCATTAAAATATCAAGAGCTATTTCCTGCTAAAACTAGATGTATCTGTTAATTAAGTTTTCTAAATATTCTTGTCTACCGCTAATGGAATCTGGTTCACCATTTTCAGCGGCATAATCTCTAAGATCTTCTAAATTTAGAAGGCCCTTTTCAAACTCTGCACCTTTACCACTGTCAAAAGAAGCATATCTTTTTATTCTAATTTTTTGATAATCTGATTTTTGAAGGATATTATCAGCAGTGAGTAACGCTCTTGCAAAGAGGTCCATCCCGCCAATATGTGCGTAAAATAAATCTGTTTGATCGGTAGAATTTCTTCGGATTTTAGCATCAAAGTTCACCCCTCCACCTTGTAAACCGCCACCTTCCAAGATAATCAACATTGCTTCAGTAAGTTCATTAATATCATTAGGGAATTGATCAGTGTCCCAGCCATTTTGGTAATCGCCACGGTTGGCATCAATAGAACCCAGCAAGCCATTATCAACGGCTACCTGTAGCTCATGTTGGAAAGTATGGCCGGCTAAGGTAGCGTGGTTCACTTCTAAATTGAGTTTGAAATCTGCTAGCAAATCATATTGTTGCAAGAAAGATTTAACAGTAGCAGCATCATAATCATATTGGTGTTTAGTGGGTTCGCAAGGTTTTGGTTCGATGAGGAATGTTCCTTTAAAACCATTTTTACGGGCATAGTCTTTTGCTATGTGTAAAAACTTAGCTAAATGTTCTTGTTCACGTTTCATGTTGGTATTTAGCAAGCTCATATAACCTTCTCTTCCTCCTCAAAACACATAATTCTCTCCACCTAGTTCTATGGTGGCTTCTAATGCAGCTTTCACCTGTGCACCGCCATGCGCCACTACATGAAAATCTGGATTGGTAGATGCGCCATTCATGTAACGTTTGTGACTGAATAAATTGGCTGTACCCCATAAAAGCTTCACGCCACTTTCGGCTTGTTTTTGTTTTGCATAAGCAACTATGGCTTGTAGGCGACGTTCATTTTCTGAAACATTGTCTGTATAGTCCACCAAATCCACATCGTGAAAACAATAGTAAGGCAGTTGCATTTTAGTGATGAACTCAAAAGCAGCATCCATTTTGTCTTTAGCACGTTCAACAGCATCTGCTTTTGCATCCCAAGGGAAAATGTGTGTTGCACTTCCAAAGGGGTCTGAGCCATTTCCATTGAAGGAATGCCAATATGCACAGGCAAACTTAAAATGCTCGTTCATAGTTTTGCCTGCAACTACCTTGTTAGCATCGTACCATCTAAAAGCAAGAGGATTATTGCTCTCTAAACCTTCAAATTTAATTTGGTTGATGCCGCTAAAAAATTCCTTTTCTCCTTTAATTACGTTTGTCATTGAATGATGTTTTTTATTTTAGATTATCCGTTAATATCCCTTTCCATTCCTGATAGATAGGTTCATATTCTTCATCGTATATAGGGGTGATTTCTTTCAGTGCTTTCTGGCCTTTGAAGGCATTTTCAGGACTTGTGAAAACCCCTATTCCTATGCCTGCACCTAAAGCAGCTCCTACGCTTCCATCGTTATGGTATAATTCGACGGGAATGCCAGTAACATCTACAAAGGTCTGAGTGAAAAGTTCACTTTGGAATAAGTTAGCTTTTCCTGCCCTTATCACTTTCGGTTGCATGCCATTCTCTCGCATGATATCCAATCCGTATCTGAAGGCAAAAGCAATGCTTTCTTGAACTGCCCTAAAAATATGAGCGGAGGTATGGGTGTTTAGGTCTATGCCCCAGAACTTCGTTCCTGTAAACCTGTTGTTCAGCATTCTCTCTGCTCCGTTACCAAATGGCAATACACGTAAACCCCTACTGCCAATAGGTGCCTTGGAAGCAATTTTGTTTACCTCATTATAGTTCAGATGTGGTGCAAAACAGTGTTTTGCCCATCGGTACATGCTGCCAGCACCATTGATACACAATAATACTCCAGTTCTAGGATTTTCTATTTCATAGTTAACGTGAGCGAAAGTATTGACTCTTGACTGTTTGTCGCAAGTGAGCTCATCACTTACGCCATAGATTACGCCAGAAGTGCCAGCTGTTGCAGCAACTTCGCCAGGCCTTAAAACATTCAAGGATAGCGCATTATTGGGCTGATCGCCAGCTTTATAGGATACTGGGATACCTTTGGTAAGGCCTAGAAAACTAGCGATATCCTCTGTAAGCGTTCCATGCACCGAAAATAACGGTTTAATATCCGGAATAAGTTTAATATCGAGTTCGTAGTATGCTAAGATATCTTTAGAAATCTCATTTTTTTGGAAGTCCCAAAAAACACCTTCTGACAAAGCTGAAATACTTGTTGTAATTTCATTGGTCAATTTCATAGCGATAAAATCTCCAGGTAGCATGACTTTATCTATACGTTCATAGATATCAGGTTCGTTTCTTTTTACCCAAGCAAGTTTAGATGCTGTAAAATTCCCTGGAGAGTTAAGTAGGCTGGATAGACATTTTTCATTGCCAATGTTATCAAAAGCGCTATTTCCTAATGCTACTGCACGGCTGTCGCACCATATGATTGAATTCCTTAGAGGCTCTTGGTTTTTATCTACAATCACCAATCCGTGCATTTGGTAGCCAATTCCAATCGCTTTAATTTCCTTCGGATTGAATTTTTTTGAGCCAATTACTTTTACAATAGCTTGAAGTGTGTTCTTCCACCATTCTAAAGGAGATTGTTCTGCCCAGCCTGGATTTAGGGATACAATCGCTGTTTCCTCGTCTGGATATTGTGTTGAGGCGATACATTTCTGCGTCTCTATTTCAACTACAGCAACCTTCACAGAAGAAGTGCCAATATCTATACCTAATAAATACATTTGACAATTAATTTGGTTTATGCAAACGGTTGCATAAAAATAGATTTAAAATCATCATTGCCAAATTTTTTTTAAAAAAACAACAAATTGATTCGTCTGGAATGGAATATGAAGGTACTCATTTGCGCAACCGATTGCTCTAATCGGCTTTAATGATCCTACTAGTTGATTCTCTTTCTACTAAAGAAGGATCAATAACTACATTAGTATTTTGATGGATATGCGAAGGTTGCTGAATCATGGAAAGAAATAGCCTTGCACATTTTACCCCCATTTGATTAGGATGCTGGTCAATTGTAGAAAGACTAGGAGAAATATAACCCGAAAAAACTTCATTTGAAAAACCTATGACCCCTATTTCTGGTGGGACGATCTTGAACTCTTTTAGTTTTTTGATAATGCCTAAGGCAGTGAAGTCATCACCAGCAATAATAGCATCAGGTTTTTTACCTCCTCTAAGAAGCTTACTTACTCCAAATCTTCCATCCTTAATTGATAGTCCACCAAATACAATAAGTGCTTCATCTATTGGCAAATGATTATCATTCAAAGCCGCCTTGTATCCTTTTAATCGTTCTTTAAATATGCCTATCTGATGAACGGTTGTAACACAGGCAATTTTACGGTACCCCTTATCAATTAAATGTTGGGTGGCCATGTAGCCCGCCTTAAAATCGTCAAGTGTTATGGTGGGTACTTTTAGCTCTTCATGCACTCTATCAAATAAAATAAGCGGTTTATTCTGTTTGATGACATCCTTAAAATGTGATACTTCGTTTGTTTCCAAAGAAAGAGAGGCCATAATTCCATCTACTTGTGCCTCCATTAGCGTTTTCACTCCGTTTATCTCCGATGCAAGCGACTCGTTTGATTGATACAGGATTACCCGGTACCCGCTATCTTTCAAGCCTTCCTCAATACTATGGATAATGGATGCAAAAAAATGAGCTTGTACACTGGGAACAATTACTCCAACGATATAAGTACGACCAGATTTTAAAGCAGAAGCTAATTTATTAGGGCTATAGTTAAGTCGTTTAGCTGCCTCAAATACAGCTTTTTTAGTGGCTTCACTTATAGCTGGGGATCCGCTTAGAGACCTAGATACTGTAGAAGTAGTAACGTTGAGTTCCTTTGCAATGTCATATATAGTGACCTTTTTTTTCAAGACGGCTATCAGAGTTTGTACGGGGCGTAAACTAAGAAAAATTTTGCGTACTATGCAAAAAACACACCGTAATTAACTATTTATGCAATCGATTGTTAATTTAATGATTTGTTCAATTGCATTACAAAGACAAATAGAGATAGCTTTATTGGAAAGCCCCAAGGGCTTCAATGAATCAAATTCAAATTTGGCTTATATAGTTTTCCAACAGGGATCACCTCATCCCCTATCTGTAGCTGGGATTTACCGATGTTCTCAATTTTGTCTTTATTAACCAGATATGATCGATGTACTCGTAGGAATAGCTCCACAGGTAAAATTTCCATTAAACTTTTCATGGTCATGTGTGTGATATAGCGTCCAGCTGTAGTATGCAACAAAATATAATCTTTAATCGATTGTGCATACAAAATATCGAGATGATTGATTTTCATTAATTTCCCAGATACTTTGAAATAGGTGTAATCTCGTATTTCGGTAGTTTGTGCAGGTTGGAGCTTAAAAAGCTTTGCCAAACTTTTATCAAAACGTTCTTGTGTAATTGGTTTAAGCAGGTAATCAACAGCTTCCAGATCATAGCTGGCTACGGCATATTCAGAAAAAGCAGTGGTAAAGATTACTGCTGGCGGGTTTTTAAGGCTTTTTAAAAAATCAATGCCATTTAAACCTGGCATTTTAATGTCTAAAAATAACAGATCAATTTGCTGCTCATGCAGTATTTCAAAGGCTTCGAACGCTGTGCTACATTTCTTATACAAGCTTATCTTATCATTGGCACGTACATAGCCCTCTAAAATATCCTGTGCCAAGGGCTCATCATCAACAATTAAGCAATTGATCATTTCATTTCTAAGGTTAAGCTCACTTGATAAGTTTCCCCATCATTCTTTATTTCTAATTTATGTTTTTTTGGATAGAGGATTCCTAATCTTTTTTTAACATTCGCCAGTCCAATTCCGCCGCTGCGTTGATTTGTTTTTGCAATGCTATTCTGCACTTCCAGTGTTAATTCATCTTTAGTTTTACAAATAACAATGTTTACAAAACCCTCTTTTTCTTCTTCCTCAACACCATGTTTAAATGCATTCTCTATAAATGGCAATAATAGCAATGGACTTATCTTGCTTACATCATCTATTCCCTGCCTATCAAAATTAATAGTAATGGCCGAACGGTAACGAATATGCTCAACCTCCACATAATTCTTGATAAATTCAGTTTCATCTTTCAACAAAACCCATTTCTCGTCGGCTTTGTATAAAATATAGCGCATCATTTCGGCAAGCTTGGCCACTAATGGTGCAGTATCCTTATCTTGTTTCAATGCCAAACTGTAAATATTATTCAGGGTATTGAAAAAGAAATGTGGCTGCAATTGCGCTTTTAAATAGGTTAACTCAGAAATTAGTTGTTGCTCTTTGAGCGTTTTCAGCTGTTCGTTTTGTTTAGCAGAATGAATGAAATAAGCTAAAAAACTAACGCCGCAAAGTTGCCCCATCATATAGCTAAGCGTAAATCCTAACCGTTTTAAGTGATACCATTTCAACGCATCACTTCTTGTTTGATCAGAAAGAAATTCTAAATGTGAAATCAATAAATAAGTTGCCTTTTTATAAAAAAAATGGAAGATGATAAACAGTATAATAATGGCTAAAAAAGCCCATAACTTATCTTTTTTTAAACAGTATTGTAGTGCTCGATAAAACAGCAGAAACGCAACGATATTACAAGTGCCATAAACCAAAGAAAATTCCAGTTCTTGTGTCGAAATCCCTACATCATTTTTTTCCCAGAAATTATACTCAAAATTGGAAAGCAGACTGATCCCGTAAAAATACACCAAAAAGAAAATGAGTTCTATTTTGGTGTATTTAGAAAATTTGAAAGTCAAGTTTGGCCACATGGCAACAAGGTAAAAATTATTTAGTGATCCGAATTTGGTTCAACTATTTTTTCGACTAAAACTGCTATTTTTTCGACTAAAGTTGATTTTCATTTTCGGTCGAATTAATTGCGACTTTGATCTAATTTCAAAAAAGTGGATGGCTATAACGGATACTTTTGAACAAAAAAATGATAACCATGAACAATCTTAAAAAGAATGCAAGTGCCCTCCTATTATTGATTACTTTTTTTCCTGGCATTGCAAAAACGGCCAATATCACCAAGAAAAAACATCAGATGAATGACCCCATTACCCTTTTTAAACAAGTGAATGAAAAATTTGCAAGCTTGAAAACCGTAAAATATCATTACACCAGAGAGTTTAACTATCCATCAGAAGGTTATATAAGTAAAACTGAAGGTGAAATGTATGTAGAATTTGCTAAAGAACATGACCTTGCTGGTATGAGGTTTCAATATGAAGATGCCCAAGGTTTTCTCATCTTCAATAATGCCGAGCTGTTTAACGGAAAAAAAAAGACCAAAACCATAACCGTATCTAACATAAAAGATCAGAAAAATCTCGAGGGCAACTCTCCACTCTACAATTCTATCGTAACCTTAAGAAATGCGCTTCCGCTCATCATCAAAGATGAAAGTATTCAAAAGTCCGTTAAGGATACTTTAATTGATCACCAAAGTTATCATATGCTGTATTTCTTTCTGCAGGACAAGCTCTTTACCTATCTGGGATCTGATTTTTCAAAGGTGACCAAGAAACTTACCTTTAGGTATCAGATGATAGTTGATAAAAGCACCTTGTTGCCATTAACTATTCTTCAAACTACCGTAAATTCTCAAGATTTAAACCGAATCGATTTTAAAAATATCGATACCAGTCCGAAAGTTGTGGCCGAAAGCTCATGGTTTTATTCCAGCTATTTGAACAACTACACCATCGAGGCAGCAAAAGTTCCTATGGTGCCCATAAAAGCTGGTGAAATAGCACCTGACTGGGAACTCACAAATTTTGCAAACAACAACAAAGAAACACTTGCTCAATATCAAGGCAAAATCATTTTATTAGAATTCTGGATCAAGAATTGCGGCTATTGTATTGAGGCTGTTCCTAAACTAAATGCGCTTAATGATGCCTATAGGCGCAAAGATTTCAAACTATTGGCCATCAATACGGAAGACAACCGTCACAACATCGGCGTATTTCTAGACAAACACCCTGCAAACTATTCGGTGGTGTATGGCGATGACCCTTCTATCAATAAAAAATACGGCATTGCTGGTTTTCCTCAAGTTGTGCTCATTTCTAAAAATGGTACAGTGCTCTATTCGGGACATCTTAACATAGAAACATTAAAACAGCTCATTAATAAAAATTTGTAGCTTAGGTTTATTGGTTGTCGATACAGGGAGGATATTCCAATTTTGGTAGCAGCGCACCATGCTTAAATTGCCCTGCTCGTGTCTTCTGTATTAAACTTAACTCCTATTCTTATTTAGCACTGGTTGGTGATCACACCAACCAGAAGTTGAATGGACCGCTCGAAACGATCATGCGAAAAATTTTCAGCTGATCAGTTTTTACTCATGGTTTTAGTTGCTCCTAAAGAGGGGCCTGTGACGGACGTTATATTCAGTGTTCCCCGTTGGAGGGGTAGAAATTAATTACAGCACAAATTAACCAGCCACACGCCAATCATTCTTCCTTTTAAAAATCCTACAAGGGGTAACTACTATTTACGTATTTTAGTGGCATTTACTGGAAAAGCTAACCCTTTATGATGCCCTGCCCTCTCCGCATTGTTGTTATTTGTTTACTGTTTGCCATTACGGCAAAGGCCAACAAACGGCAGCAGCCTGCCGTACAAAACAAAAAAGCGGTGCAATGGTGCGATAGCCTGAAAAGACAGGCGGAAACGCACTACTACAAAAACAGCTACCAAGGTGCACTAAAAAGCTATCTGCAAGCCTTAAAAATTGCCGAAGACCATCGACTGCAGAAAGAACGGGCATTTCTGCTCAACAATATTTCTGCACTTTACATCGATCTATATAATCCCAAAAACCTGCCCAACACTCAAAAGGGGCTGCAATACTCACAGCAGGCCATAGACGCCCTAAAAGCACTTAAAACAGATAGTGCCGAAAAGCAGGCGGCATTGGCCGTAGCATACATCAATTACGGCGATTTACTGAACAGTTATGGTACAGATACCAAACAGCCTCAATATCAACAGAAAGCCATCAGCGTGTTTAATGAAGGTATCGACTTTGTAAAAAACACGACCGATTACGACACGCAAATCAATTTATATACCAACTTGGCCTACACCTACAAAAATCTTAATAACAAGCCAAATTATTTTTTCTACCTGCAACAGGCCTACCGCCTTACAAACCAGCACCCAACCGCCATCACACTTTATGTTAAACAAGGTGTAAATTTTGCCTTGGCCGAGTATTACAGCATAAGCGGCAATACCAGCAAAGCCTTGCTCCATTTACGCAAAGCCGAAAGTTTGCTAAAACTAGAGACCGACCCCAACTACCAAATGATGAATTTGGTTTACGGCCTGGCAAATACCATTTACCAACAAACCGGCAACTACAAACTGGCGCACCAATACCAAACCCAATACTGGCACATAAAAGACAGCCTGCTAAATGCCGAAACGCTACGCAAGTTTGAAGAAATGGAGGTTAAATACCAGTCGGAACGTAAGGGCCGCCAACTAAAAGAAACCGCCCTGCAATTGCAAAATGCCAACCTTATGCGCAACGCCCTTATTGCGGTGGCCGTGCTGCTGTGTCTTTCTTTGTTTTTGTTTTACCGCTCGTACAAAAACCGTCACCGGGCTTTACTGCTTAAACAGGAAGTGGCCAATATTGCGCTACAAAAGGCCGAACTTGAACTGACCACTAACCGTCAGTTATTGGAACGCCACACCGCCAGCTTGGTAGAAAAAAACCAACTGATAGACGGCCTGCAACAGCAATTGCTGCAAACTGGCAAAGCTGATGACCATACGTTGAGCAAACTGGCCAACAGCCGCATACTTACCCGCGAAGATTGGGAAGAGTACAAACGATTGTTCGATAAAGTGCACCCTGGCTTTTTCATTAAGCTGCGCAGCCATTTTCCCGATATTACCGAAGCCGATGAGCGTATCTTGGCGTTCAGCCGCCTCAACATCAGCGTTAAAGAAGCCGCCGCTTTGCTGGGTATCTCTTACGAATCGATGAAAAACAGCCGCTACCGCCTACGCAAAAAAATAGGCCTACAAAACGATACCGATTTTAAAGATGTGATTGGGATGGTGTAGAACCTGTCTCTTATACACATCTCCGAGCCCACGAGACGAATTACAAAAAGGGGGGGGGGGGGGGGGGGGGGGGGGGGGGGGGGGGGGGGGGGGGGGGGGG
>NZ_JAELTX010000598.1 GCF_016429065.1 Pedobacter sp. ASV17 | reverse complement strand
ACCTCACACCACATTCATCCCGGTGATATAGGCTGGTTCCAGAGTGCCGGCGCAGAAAAGACTGCTTCTCATCTCCGAGTCTGGTCGTCTGCTGCGGATGGAACCATTCTAGCCATTGGCCTGCTTGATGGCGACGACTTGCTCCGCGCAACCACGGCGCCGTCCGCGCGCCGCAACGTAGCTCTGGCGGACGCAATGGCCGCGGACATATCTGATCCAGCTAGGGGAATTCTTCCAGCTGGAAACGTATCCTTTGATGTTGCGCCGGATGCACTTGTGCGAGAGCGTGTTGCTGCGTTGGATGGCTGGTCTGAAGGCGAGGAATGGTCGTGGTTCCGCATGGACTTGACACCCGACGCGTTTCTTGATACGAGTGACAGCGTGCTACATGTGGAAGTTGTCAAGACACCGGAAC
>NZ_JAELTX010000597.1 GCF_016429065.1 Pedobacter sp. ASV17 | reverse complement strand
CGCACGCACGCACTCGCCATCTAGCTCGGCCTGGTCACGTCACCAACCGCCGATCCGCTACTATCGCCCGCATCTGACCTCTGGCGGCCTCAATTCCCTGAATACGTACTCACCATCATGGTTGACGGCGGCATGAACTACCTTTACACCATTGGTGGCTATGCCACGCTGTTCGGCGTTGGATATGCCGTCTACCACATGTCCACTCAGCAGGACGCCAAAAAGCGATCCCAGGCCAAGTCGGCAAAGGCTGGCCAGCCCGAGCCTCGCAAGGAGGACCGCAAGAAGAAGCAGCGATTGGAGGCTTTCGCCCAGGAAGCCCAGGAGTCTGCTGGCAAAGCCGCCAAGAGCCCCGTAGAGGAGGAAAAGGAGGCCCCCGCTGCCCCTGTATCCAGCAAGGGCGACACTGTTGACG
>NZ_JAELTX010000596.1 GCF_016429065.1 Pedobacter sp. ASV17 | reverse complement strand
AGTGAACACCGTGCTGGCAAAGGCCGCCGCGATGCCGAGACACACTTTGAGTTGCAGGATGACGGAGAGCGTGTGGCAGGCCAGGAGCGAGTCGGACGCCCCCGCGGCGCCATGCACAACGAAGGCCTTGGACTTTACAAGAACCAGCTGTTTGACCAAAGCGAGCCTACTCCTGGCCCCAAGCGAGCTCTCGGCAACATTACCAACGTCAAGGACCGCGGCAAGGACTTTGACTCCCATTTCACCATGACCGACTCTCCTGTACCCGTCGAACGGGACCAGCAAGTCCCCGAGGGCCGCATGAAGGCCGTCAAGATGATGGATCACAACTGGGAGGTTTACGACGAGTCACCTCAGAAGGAAAACAAGCCGCGCCCTGCCGCCAAGCAGGAGGCTAGTGACAGCAAGATTCATAT
>NZ_JAELTX010000595.1 GCF_016429065.1 Pedobacter sp. ASV17 | reverse complement strand
CTCATATCGTCTACGAGCTCTTGTACTTTAATAAGTCTTGCTCTGTTCTGTGGTACAGGATCCAGGTACTACCTCAAACTTCCAAGACCTGCAACATTGGAACTGTAGCGCGGTGTGGCTTGCGACCTGCAGCTCGTCCCATCTCCTGTCACACGACACCGTCGTTATCTGTGGGGTTGCTCAATCACAAGCCAGCAAAGCGCAATTCTTACAGCAGAGACTTGGTTCAAGCTTCCTGACCATCAATTGTCCGCCAGATGAGTTCGTCGCTAAATGCCACAAGTCAGTTCGCATGTTACAGACTCTCGAAAGCCAACTGACACAAACACAAAATACGGTCTTTGACAGATACTGAATAAAGTTTCAATTCGCAGATCAAACTGCTCTATCGGTAATCTGAGTTCTGTGCTCCAAGA
>NZ_JAELTX010000594.1 GCF_016429065.1 Pedobacter sp. ASV17 | reverse complement strand
AACAAGGACCGTTTTATAAGCAAGATGTGAGTTGCTGCTGCTGCTGCCTAGTGATTTAACGGCTATCGAGATACATATACTGACAATATCGTTTGGGAAAACAGGTTTTTGAGAGGAGATAGTGTCATCCTTGTGCTTCTAAGCTAAATTACGAACGAAATGGAGACGACGTTTTGCTATTTTTGGGGGGTTTTTACTCTAATTTCCTGGGAAATGTATGGAATTTTGCTCTTTTTTTTTTGATTGATTGAGAAACATGGGCAACCTACGCGGAGGGTTGTTTTTATGGTCTGTTTGGGTTCAGACTTACGGGACGACATAGGCGTTTTGAAAGAAAAAGAACAGAATACAATCTGATTTTGTCAACGAGCAAAAGAGCCATCGAATCCGCGATACAGACGATACGTTACATAACA
>NZ_JAELTX010000593.1 GCF_016429065.1 Pedobacter sp. ASV17 | reverse complement strand
CCGCACTTTCGTAGCTTCCTCTGAGTCTGACATTTTGCTTAACGAGAATTAAAGAAAAGCATAGATGCCCATGAACATTAATTCCACAGCGAAGCATCGTAATTCATCGTCTATTGGTTTGTCGTATCAAGAGTCTTCCTAGCTGGCGGCACTGCTACTGTATTCTCACCACAACAGGGTCAATCATTCGCAGTCCGCCATCATCATCATACTCAACTCGTCCCTCATTCACAGCCCTTTGCATTTCCTCTCGCAAAACTGTACGCTCACCGGTACCCGGATCCCATTCCCACCCCTCTTTCATCCACATCCATCGGAGATAGGCGCGCAGCTCCTTGTCCGCTGGTAACACTCTCATCCACTCTGGTTGAAACTCAGGTTCACGGCCCTTGCCGTTCCAATCCTCTGCTCTACCA
>NZ_JAELTX010000592.1 GCF_016429065.1 Pedobacter sp. ASV17 | reverse complement strand
CAACGTGCTCCATAAAGCCGCCAGATACAGTGACCCGGAGACGTTCAAGATGCTGTTGTCATGTTACCCGGAGGGAATTTTTGAGAGACAACGGGGACGCTACGCCGCTCCAAATACTTATTCACAGAAGAGGAGCAAAGTGCGCCGAGGTGGTGTTTCTTTTTGGAGGCCGGAGCCGATGTAAGGTGCGGCCATGATGGACAGCCCAGTGACTGGCACGAACCGATACATATGGCATCAAGTTATGGCGATCTAGAGGTGATCGACATTTTGGCGGTCGGCGGTGCTGACCCTATAAGCGTCTTCAAGCCGAACCAGGGTCAAGACGGGGAGATAGACTTTATAGACCCATTTAAGAATAAGTTAATGATAATACAGGTCAGAGAAAGTCTCTTATCCCTCCGGGAGTAGAAGAC
>NZ_JAELTX010000591.1 GCF_016429065.1 Pedobacter sp. ASV17 | reverse complement strand
CTCATACTTTCTGCAGCTTCTCATGACCGGCCCCAAGCTTGTCTTCTCCTTCTGGCTTGCGCAAACGCTTATTCCGGCCTTTGATATTATGATGCGAAAGTAGAGCATCATTTTCAAAACCATGGGTATGCACAGAATCTACTGCGAGGCGTGAAATCGGTTTTCCATTTGGGTTTATGATTTTTGTTTTTGGGAATATAGAACATCTCCTAATGCTCGGTCGGATGTTGGATGTGGCTCTCTCTTCAGCTTGCAACGTATCAATGCGGTAGATAGAAGCACTTAATCCTGTATAATAAGCGGCGTTTAATTGGATTTGCCGGTGAAGCGAAAAAAGTATATGTTTCAATCATGACAGCAGCCTTCCGTGAGTGTCTTGTACCCGACCGGCCGATTGGCTCTTACGACTGTGGTGC
>NZ_JAELTX010000590.1 GCF_016429065.1 Pedobacter sp. ASV17 | reverse complement strand
CATGCAAGGTGTCCAAGATGGCCCTTGAAAATTTCCCCAAGAGGGACAATATTGCGGAAGCAACAGCCGAAGGTAGGTATTGGTGGTCTTGGAGGCAGATGAAAAAGCTCGTGTATAACAGCCTATGTGGAGTGTTGCTCAGGAACGGGTTGCATGCCCCGAATAACATGAAAGCCCGCAAAACAAGCAAAGCCCAGTTACTAAATTAATATTGAGAATTCTTGCTAGCTGGTTACAAGAAGAATTTGTAGCTGTTATCTCGAAAGAGCATTAGTTTTTGCGACGAAAGACGATGTAAAGTGTCACCCCAGGCGCCGGTTTGCTCGGTGTCGGACTTTCGGACTTTGGATGCTCGGCCTTTTCGGAGGTTTGTTGCGGCTTAGCTCTTGGCAAACTCAACGTCTTCAAGTCTGACA
>NZ_JAELTX010000589.1 GCF_016429065.1 Pedobacter sp. ASV17 | reverse complement strand
GGCTTGGGGCCCGGATGTTTTTGGCCAAAGCGAGGGGGAGAAAATTCCGGTTGCGGTGGAAGATTTGACGTTTGCAAGCTTTACCACAGAGCAAGTCACAGACATTGATGTTGATGGACGACTTTCAACTTGCCCGTCTCAAGGAACCGCCTGGTCGCGTGTGCTTGGCTAGATTTGCTACGAGGCATTGCCCGCGGAACTTTGAAAAGACCTGGAGTGGCAGAGACGAAATGTTGGTCCAGCTTGTTGTGTGTTTGCACTCACAGATTCGGTTTGTCCATGTTGGTTTTGCTCGGCGCCATCATGCACAGCCTTGCCTGGTTTCACTACGGAAGAAAGGCTGTAGTAGCAAGGTTGTGATTTGGCAGCTGGGTGGATAATACAGGGCAATGGAGTTGTGAAGGTGTTATTTAGAAC
>NZ_JAELTX010000061.1 GCF_016429065.1 Pedobacter sp. ASV17 | reverse complement strand
ATCCTGCTCCATTGACTTCTATAGCCTAGCGAAACCTCCAATCCCTGATTGACTCCCGCCATGGCGGGATTGGCCAGATAGGGGTTCTGGAAATACTGTGCCGACAATGGCCCTAATTGTGCTTTAAGCTGTAACGCAGTGAGCACCATCATTAGGCTGAGGATATTGATATATATGTTTTTTTTCATGTTTTTTAATTAGGGGTTAGTAGCTAGTAGTTAGTTATTAGTAGCTCATTTGTAATGGCACTACCAACTTCTCGACTTTTCTAACTTTTCTAACTTTCCAGCATTTAAACCTTCAACTTTCCAACTTCCTTCCCCTACCTGTCCCTAACCAAGGTAATATAACCTCTCAACGCTCTGCCACCGCCAAGGTCAATGGTATAGTAGTAGGTATTTTCTGCCAGGGGCTGTCCGTTATAGGTACCGTCCCAAGTGTTATCGTAACCCTTTTTGGTATAGACAATCCTTCCAGCCTTATCAAATATGCGCACCACTGCCTGTGGGTACATGTCGATATTGTCCACCTTCCATACATCATTCACCCCGTCACCATTTGGGCTTAGCAGGTTTGTAGCCTTTAGGATAGAAAGGTCATCCGCTACGGTAACTGCGTAGCTCATTGTACTGCTGCAGCCATTGGCATTGGTCACCGTAACGGTATAAATAGTGTTAGTGGTTGGTCTTATGGTAAGGGTTGCACTGTTCTGTCCAGAAACAATGCCTTGTGCATTGGCCCAACTGTAGTTATTTCCACCTGTAGCGGCTAATTGTAATGATAAACCTTTGCCAATAACTCCCTGTCTACTTGGCGTAATGGCAATGGTTGGTAAGGCATCTATCCTTAAATTCCCATTCACATAAACAAAAGTATAATTGGCACTGGTTCCACCAGATACGGTAATGGGATAATTGCCCGCAGCGCTTGAAGCGGTAGCAATAGTACCCCCTTGCGGTTTAATTGCCAAACTATTCTCGTTATCACTTAATTTAAAGCCACTGTAGTTCAGCGTAAAGTTCGGATTGCCCTGTCCAAAGCACCTTGCAGCATTGGCAGCTGTTACGGTCAGCGTTGCCCTATTGATGGTAAGGGTGGCTCCCGTAAACGTAAGTACATAGTTTGTTCCCGCCGACAGGGTACCCTGGGTGATGGGATAGCTATTTACATTCTCGCCAGCAGTCCTGCCAAGGCTGCCGACAATGGCATCCGTGCCTATCAGTCCCGTTGGGATATAAGTCAATGCTGGATCGGCATCCCCGTAGGTCTTTGTCTTGGCCTGCGCTACGATATTGAGTGTGGCGGGTGTGATGGCCGCTGTGGTGGTGGCTGTGGTGCCAAGGGTGTAGTTGCCCGCATCTGCTCCCGATAGGCTGATGCCAGAAATGGAAACAGGTTTACCATTGCCCACGTTCCTGTTGTCGAAACTTGCGGCGGTATAGATCAAAGCGATCACATCACCCGCAAAACCATTGTGCGACAGGGTTACGGCGGCATCTGCATTACCATTGTAGATCTTGTCATTGGCACTGGCCGAAATGGTCAATGCAAAAGGTGTAACATTGGCCATGGTACTGGCCGTAGTGTTAAAGGTATAGTTGCCTGCATCTGTTCCAGATAGACTGATGCCCGAAACCGAAACAGTTTTGCCACTGGCTACAGTCTTGTCATTAAAGGTTGCCGAGGTATAGGCAAGCGTGACCGCATCTCCAGCAAAGGTATTACTCGAAAGGTTCACCGTAGCGTTGTTGGTCGCGTCGTACACCTTGTCGTTCCCTGTAGCCGAAACCGTTAGTGCAAATGGCGTAATGTTGGCCGTAGTACTGGCGGCAGTATTAAAGGTGTAGTCGCCTGCATCTGTTCCAGATAGGCTGATGCCCGAAACCGAAACAGTTTTGCCACTGGCTACCGTCTTGTCGTTAAAGGTTGCCGAGGTATAGGCAAGCGTGACCGCATCTCCAGCAAAGGCATTGCTGGCAAGAGTTACCGTAGCGTTGTTGGTCGCATCGTACACCTTGTCGTTCCCTGTAGCCGAAACCGTTAGTGCAAATGGCGTAATGTTGGCCGTGGTACTGGCCGTGGTGTTAAACGTATAGTTGGTAGCATCTGTTCCAAACAGGCTAATACCAGAGACCGAAACCGCTTTACCACTGGCTACCGTCTTCTCGTTAAAGGTTGCCGAGGTATAGGCAAGCGTGACCGCATCTCCAGCAAAGGCATTACTCGAAAGGTTCACCGTAGCGTTGTTGGTCGCATCGTACACCTTGTCGTTCCCTGTAGCCGAAACCGTTAGTGCAAATGGCGTAATGTTGGCCGTGGTACTGGCGGCAGTATTAAAGGTGTAGTTGCCTGCATCTGTTCCAGATAGGCTGATGCCCGAAACCGAAACCGCTTTACCACTGGCTACAGTCTTGTCATTAAAGGTTGCCGAGGTATAGGCAAGCGTGACCGCATCTCCAGCAAAGGCATTACTCGAAAGGTTCACTGTAGCAGTGTTGGTCGCATCATATATCTTATTATTTCCTGTGGTGGTAACTACCAGTGCAAATGGCGTAATGTTGGCCGTTGTAACGGCCGTGGTGTTAAACGTATAGTTGGCCGCATCGGTTCCCGAAAGGCTGATGCCCGAAACCGAAACTGGTTTGCCGTTGGCTACAGTCTTGTCATTAAAGGTTGCCGAGGTATAGGCAAGCGTGAGATCATCACCAGCAAGGGCGTTACTACCAAGGCTCACCGTGGCAGTGTTGGTCGCATCATATATCTTATTATTTCCTGTGGCGGTAACCGTTAAAGCTTTGGGCTGTATGGTTAAAGTAAATGGCACATCTGGCGCAGGGCTAAAAGCGCCATTTCCTGCCTGGCTAGCCGTAATGTTTACCGTACCTGCCTTTTTAATTTTCAGTTTCCACTTGTTGGCATCGGCGGCATCCTGAAAAGCTTCGGCTATGCTGTTGTCTGCCGATACATAGGTCACGGTTAGGCCCGAACTAGCGGTTGCACCGGGTTCAAAAGCCACATCACCATAGGTTTTGGCGATATTGCTTACCGTAATGGTTTGGTTTTGCACCAATGACTCATAGGCACCAAGGTCTATCTGTGTACCGGTTAAGCGCGGGTTGCCCAGAAGGTCTTTATCAGTATTGAGGTTGCCCGTGTACAAGCTATTATCGCCTGCGTCAATGGCCGGGCTACCAGCCTGCAGACTAAAATTGCCAGTGGCGGCATCAACAAACTGAGGATCGGCTCCAAGACCTGTACCCCCGACTGCTTCTTTTTGTACAAAGCTGTTCTTGATAGTCATATTAGATAAGCTCGGTGCACTGCCAAACACTGTATTTCCCCAAACAATAGAATTGTATAATTCGCCAGCGCCGCTCGAAAGAATGGGAAAAGTACCTTCATTGCCTACAATACTAACATTAATTAGTTTCGGAGAACCAGAGCTTATGGAAAAGGCATTGCTATAGGAGTTATAAATATTTTTGTTCTTGCTGATCAGCGTATTTACCAATACAGGACTGCCATCCTTACTACCAAAACCTGAGGCGAAATAACCCGAATTATTGGTAATTATACAGTTTTTTATAAGTGGCGACGAATTGCTATTATAGATGCCTCCAGCAAATCTCTTCTCTAGAGAAGCGCCATTAACGGTAAGATTTGCTGTGCCATTGTAGGCAGCTCCTTGGGTAACCGTAAATCCATCGAGCGTGGCGCTGCCAACATCACCAGCCGCTATAACCACATGGTAAACATTATTGGTCATGTTGGCATCATCTTGTATTTCGCCACTTAAAACCGTTGGATTAAGCCGCCAGTCGCGTTGGCTTAATTGTGTTTCGGCACCTGCAAAACCACCATATATCTTTACGTCTTTTGCCATCAAGAAAGCATTGTCGCTGCCTTTGTTCGTACCAAAGTTGGCGCCATCTTCCGGACTATATAGTGGCTTGTAGGTGCCGCCTGCCACCCAAATTTCTTTAATATTGGTGTTGCGTTTAGCTGCTCTTAGGGCATCGGCCAGTTCGGGCAACGAGCCAGTCCAGCTTTTGCCCCAGCCCGTACCGCCTTTTTTTACGTACACAATTCCGTTGGTAGGTGCTACAGGTGTCGTGTAGTTCATATCGCCTTCGGTTTTGTTTTTTAGGTGGTACAGGATGTTCTTCATCAGGTTGGCGACAGCGGGATATAGGCCAACATTACCAATCCAGTCCTGATCGGTGATGAGTATCAGCCTACCATAGCTAGCATTAACCGGATTATACATCCAACCCAATGGTTGCGTGCCGTTGTAAACGAAGGGGATCAGGCGGGTTGAGGTTGAAATACCTGTAGCGCCGTACCAGAAATAAGGCAACGAAGTAATACTGTTGTTTAAGTAGCTTAGGGAACCAACAATGGTCATGTTAGCACCCCCCAGTTGCCCGTCAACCGTGCCAGTCCAGGTAAAACTATCGCCATAGGAGGCAATGATTTGGCTAAAGAACTGGTTGTTGCTGTAAGTGGTCAGGTATTCGCCCTGCAAATAAACGCTCTTGCCCGATGCCAAAAAATCTTTTACCACATTGAGCTGTGCAACAGTATAAGAATCGGTCCCTCCGCTGATAATCAATATATCGGTGGTGCTAAAAAAAGAATTGTCATCTAAAATGCTTCTCGGAACTGTACTCACATTATAACCTAGTTCCGTGGCAACGTTTTCCCACTGTGTGGCTATGGCCGGATTTAAACCATTTTGGGTAATCTTGACATTTTGTGCGGCAGCACTTAGCTGGAAAAACAGGGATAGTAAAACAAATTGAAGTGCTTTTTTCATATTTAGATTTTTGTTATGCGATAAGAGAAATGCAGCCAGATCAAAACCATGACGCCTATGGCCAAAAGAATAATGATAACTGGAATACTTGGTTTGCCCTTTAGGTTTTAGCATGTACAAATTTTAGCATCCAGAACCTAGAATTACAAATTTTAGGGCGGACAAAAAGCGGACAAAATAGGGATTAAGGGTTAGTACTAGGGTTTAGTTGTTGGTCATTGGTTCATTGGTCATTAGTTTATTAGTAGCTAGTAGTTAGTTATTAGTAGCTCATTTGTGATGGCGTTACCAACTTCTCGACTTTTCTAACTTTCCAACATTTAAACCTTCAACTTTCCAACTTCCTTCCCCTACCTGTCCCTCACCAAGGTAATATAACCTCTCAACGCTCTGCCACCGCCAAGGTCAATGGTATAGTAGTAGGTATTTTCTGCAAGTGGTTGTCCGTTATAGGTACCGTCCCAACTGTTATCATATCCCTTTTTGGTATAGACAATCCTTCCAGCCTTATCAAATATGCGCACCACTGCCTGTGGGTACATGTCGATGTTGTCCACTTTCCATACATCATTCACTCCATCCCCATTTGGGCTTAGCAGGTTTGTAGCCTTTAGGATAGAAAGGTCATCCGCTACGGTAACTGCGTAGCTCATTGTACTGCTGCAGCCATTGGCATTGGTCACCGTAACGGTATAAATAGTGTTAGTGGTTGGTCTTATGGTAAGCGTTGCGCTATTCTGTCCAGAAACAATGCCTTGTGCATTGGCCCAACTGTAGCTATTACCGCCAGTGGCTGTGAGTTGTAACGTTAGTCCCTTGCCAATAGTTCCCTGTATGCTCGGAGTGATGGCAACGGTTGGCAGTGCATCTACCCTCAAAGTTCCGTTAACGTATGCAAAAGTGTAATTATCCGAAGTCCCTCCCGACACCGTGATGGCATAATTACCCGCTTGGCTCATGATGGTAGCAAGGGTAGCTGTTTGCGGTTTGGTGGTTAAGCTGTTTTCGTTATCATTGCGTTTAAAACCATTGTAGCTTAACGTAAATGAAGGGTTGGCCTGTCCAAAGCACCTTGCGGCATTGTTTGCAGATACCGTCAGTGCTGCCCTGTTAATGGTTAGGTTGGCTGGTGTGAACAGGATACGGTAATTAGTGCCCGCAGTAAGGGTTCCTTGACCAATAGCATATGTCCCTACATTTTCTCCTATATCTCTGGCTGGGCTTCCCGTAAAAGTGTCATTCCCTATCAAACTGGTAGCGGTAAAGGTAATGGCGGGGTCAACATCACCATAAATTTTCGATTTTTCATCTATGGTTACCGCAATTACTTTGGCAACGATATTGAAATTAGCCGAGGTGTAGTTGATGGTATAGTTAACTCCCGCATTCAGGGTCCCCTGTCTAATGGCGTACGTTCCCACATTTCAACCTGCATCCCTAGCCAAAGTTCCCGTAATGGCATCAGAACCGATAAGCCCTGTACTGGTATAGCTAAGCGCTGGGTCCCGATCACCATAGGTTTTAGTCTTGGCCTGCGCAAAGACATTGAGTGTTATTGGGGTGATGCTTGCCGTAGCACCTGTGGCAGTATTGAAGGTATAATTACCTGCATCGGCTCCAGAAATACTGATGCCAGTAACATTTACGGCTTTATTTACGCCAACGTTCTGGTCGTTGAAGGTGGCGTTATCATAATTTAAGATCAGTACATCTCCTGTAAGGGCATTGCTAGAAAGGTTCACCGTAGCGGTATTGGTCGCATCATATATCTTATTATTTCCTGTGGCGGTAACTACCAGTGTAAATGGTATAATGTTGGCTGTTGTGCTTGCCGTGGTGTTAAACGTATAGTTGGCCGCACTCGCACCTGATAAAGTGATCCCATTTATCGTTACGGTTTTACCGTTGGCTACGGCTCTGTCGCTGAACATTGCCGAGGTATAGGCAAGCGTAACTGCATCGCCCACCAATGCATTGGAGCTAAGACTTACCAAAGCGTTGGCAGTTGCATCATATACTTTATTATTTCCAGTAGCTGAAATGGTTAAGGGTTTTGGCTGGATGGTCAACGCAAATACCCGATCAGCAGCGGGACTGTAACCATTTCCTCCTGCCTGACTGGCAGTAATATTTACCATTCCTGCTTTTTTAATTTTCAACTTCCATTTGTTATTGTCGGCAGCATCCTGGTAAGCCTCGGCAATACTATTATCAGCGGAAGCATAGTCTACCATTAAACCAGAACTAGCCGTTGCACCTGGTTCAAAATCGGTATCTCCATAAGTTTTAAAAAGGTTAGTCGCAGTAATGGTTTGAGATTGGATCGATACTTCGTATGGCCCTAAGTCTATATTAGCACCCGTCAAACGTAAATTGCCAGCAAGGTCCTTCGTAGTAGCATTTAACCCTAAAAAAAGTGTTTGATCTCCCGCATTGATCAAAGGACTTCCCGATTTTGGACTGTAATCTCCTCCTGTTGCCAAACCTGGTAACATTGGAGATACGAAGAGGTCTGAAGCACTACCATTAAAACTAATCAAACCTGCACCACTTAGGTCTTGCACCATGCTATTTCTATAAACAGGGATGTCTGCAACCGCATTATTAGCTACACCAGAGCTGTTACCAAATACAACCGTATTTTGCAATTGCGGCAATGATCCATTTAAATTATAGATCCCTCCTCCCAAACTTGCCTGATTACCGCTGATAGTCACATTTGTTAAAACGGGTGATGAATTGACGTTATAAATGCCCCCACCATTATTAGCCGTGTTTCCACTGATCAATACGTTATTCATCAATGACGGAGCCGCTCCAAAACCGTTGTACATTGCTCCACCGTTAGCGCCCGCACTGTTGCCGCTCAGTATAGCGTTGGTTAGTATCAAAGTCTTCGTACCTGAATTCATTATACCACCGCCTCCAGCATTTGCTCCCAAAGAAACGTTGCCATTAATGACTACATTAGTAAATTTCGTTGCCGAACTGAAATTAACAATAGCTCCTCCAAGTCGATTACCTGTAACTAAATTATCAATGAAACGACAGTCAGAGATGATAGGGTCTGAAGCAACGATATAGATAGCGCCTCCTCCCTCGTTTCCCCAACCTTGGCCAGAAATATTATTACTACTATTATTTATGAAATTACTTTGAGAGATGACAGGAGCAGCTGCTACGCCGTTGTTTGGTTTACCGATATATAAAGCTCCTCCCATTCCCATTTGCACACTGTTATATTGAAAAGTACAGCTGGCAATAACGGGGCCTGATGAATAAATATTCATTCCCCCTCCGTTAGCTCTCTCTACCAGCAAATTATTGATTGCAGTGGTTGAACCCTCACCTGATCCTCCTGAGATGGTAAAACCGTCGAGTGTTGCCGTACCGACATCCCCTACGGAGAGCAATACATTGTAGGCATTTTCATTTTTATTGGCAAAACTGAGTGTAGCTCCCGAACCACTTATGATGTCATCATCGTTAAAATCTCCACTCAGGGTGCTCTTATTAGCCACAATGTTTAAATCACGTTGGGCCAATGCGGTTTCTGTGCCAGCAAATCCTCCGTAAACTTGCACATCTTTAACCAATAGGAAAGCATTGTTTCTAGCATCAAAATTGCCAAAATTATTATCGGCAGGGCTATACATTGGCTTATAAATACCTCCCGCTACCCAAATCTGCTTTACCCTACCAGTTGTAGCGGCATTTAAGTTTTTAGCTGTTATTAATGCATCGCCTAGTTCGGCAATTGGACTTGTCCAGCTTGCACCTGTTCCGTTGCTACCTTTTTTAACGTAAAGTACACCATTGGCATCAGGTGTAGAGGGATTAATTAATACCGTAGCAGTAATTGATGGTCCATCGCAACCATTGTTATGAGGTGTAACGGTAAAAGCAACCGTTTGTGGTGTACTTGTCGTATTGATTAAATTTCCACTGATGGCTCCGTTCCCACTAATAGGCATCCCTGTAACGTTCGCATCATTATCCCTAGTCCAGGTAAAAGTTGTTGCAGCTAAGTTACTTGCTGGCACTATAGTAGCAATGGCCTGTGCAGAAGCAACCATTTGATTGGTAGGGGTAAGCGACGAAATGATGGGTTGAGGCTTTACTGTAATGGTAAAAATCTTATCATAAGCACTGCCACACTCATCACTATAATAACTAATGATGATTTGTCCTAATCCATTCTGAAAGCCCTGTGTATGTGCTACCGAAGTAGCTAAGGGGCCAGTATAACTACTTCCACCGCCGCCGCCGCCATAAGCTGCACCGCCACCGCCATAATAGCCACCGCCGCCGCCTCCAGAGGCCGTACCGTATAAAACGCCTGAATTTCCGCCGAGTCCCAATTGACCTGCAGTTGCTGGAACAACGTTAGCATTACTTGTAGTAGAAGTACCTGCTACCCCTCCCGCAGATTGGGTTCCTCCTCTCCCCGTGTATATATCAGTCTGATTACCACACTGATAACCATCTTCACCAATCAAACCTCCTCCCGCACCGCCAGGTTCGGCAATGGAAGCGCAATTATTTCCACCGCCGCCGCCGCCGCCAGCAACAATTATTCGATTGGTTAAGGCTGTTCCACCTATCCTAATATCCGAAGCATCACCACCCCTAGGCTGCGCTATACTTCCTTCACCACTACCCCCTCCATTAAATCCTGTGTTTCCCCCTACAAAAACATAAAGTGTTTGACCTGCTGTCACTGGA
Organism: Pedobacter sp. ASV17; assembly: GCF_016429065.1. GTDB lineage: Bacteria > Bacteroidota > Bacteroidia > Sphingobacteriales > Sphingobacteriaceae > Pedobacter. The sequence continues at coordinate 22,469 of NZ_JAELTX010000061.1, read as the reverse complement.
TATTCGGCTAGTACTCTTCCTCCTTTGCCTCCCAAATCATCTGGTCTTACTCCAGGTTGGTTATAAATGGCACTTCCACCTTGCGCTCCCCTTGCATCTATCTTAACTTTTGTAACCCCCGCTGGCACGATATAGGTTTGCATTGCTCCTGTATAATTAAATGTTTGGGAAACTACATTATGAGGCCTTACGGTAATGGTAGCAGTTAAAGAGCTTGTCCCTGTATTTACGGCTGTAAAAGAAGGAATACCATCAAAACCACTAGCAGCAAGTCCAATGGCTGGGTTAGAATTTGTCCAAGTATAACCTACGTTAGCTATACTGCTTGTAAAATTAATTGCAGATACAGGAGTACCACCGCAAATATTATTGATATTTGCGGGTTGGTTCATGTCAATACAAGTATTGTTAACTGTCCAAGTTAACTCATTATTCAACAAATTGGTATCTCCAGGCCTTTCTACCCATACTTTTATAGTGTGTGCGCCAAAAGTTGACAGATCTGCCTTAACAGTAAATGAAAAATTCCAACTAGCCCCTGGAGTTAAGTTGGAACTTAATAGTTGGCTCACCACCGTACCATTGTCTACCTGATATTTCACCGTGATGGTATTGGATGGCATGATTACCGCCGAGTTATTATTGATCAATACGGTTACCGTTTCCGAATTGGAAAGCCGAAAGCCAGAATTGGGTGAAAAATGATTCTGCAACCAAACATCTTGGCTGTAAGCTAGTATGGAGAATAGAAGGAAGCAAAATAAAAGTAGAAGTTTCTTCATATCGTTGTATTTGGTATTGATTTAATTAAAATCATTCTACTAATTTCTATAAAACAGGATGTTTTTTCAAGGTTTAAGGGCGGACAAAAAGCGGACAATTAACTAGGGGTTAGGAACTAGTAGCTAGACATCAGGAGTTAGTATTTAGTTTCTGCAGACGGAGTAGTCATCTCTGGTAACCCATAACCGGTAACTGATAAACCAGCCAACCAACCAACCAACCAACCAACCAACCAACCAACCAACCAACCAACCAACCAACCAACAGTTAACCAATTAAACAAATAACCAGTTAACCCAACCACTAAAAAGCCTATCTTTAGCTATCAACAAAACCAACATGTACAAAACTCTTCTCTCTTTACTTTTATTGATCAGCACAAGCACCATGGCCCAGCAAACTGATACCGTTTTTTTAAAGCAATTGTTAGAAAGCAAACCCGAACTGTTTTCGGGAATACTTAACCACCCCAATAAAAATGAGGTACAGGTGATGTATACCCAAGTAAATCGCGACAAAAACAACAAGCCAAGTTTTAAAACCTTTAGTTACCGCATTAACCCTAAACATTACTTTTATCCAGCCAGTACCGTAAAGCTTGCCGCGGTTATTTTTGCTTTAGAAAAAATCAATGAGCTTAAAATCAAAAGCCTTACTGCTTATAGCACCATGATTACGGATACTGCTTTTAAAGGGCAAACTCCCGTAACGAAAGACGAGACGGCTGCCGATGGCAAACCAAGTATTGCGCACTATATCAAGAAGGTATTGCTTACCAGTGATAACGATGCCTACAACCGCCTATTTGAGTTTGTTGGCAGGGCCGAAATGAATGCCAAGCTTAAAAAATATGGCATGACCGAAAGCCGTATCCTTAACCGTTTGGCCATAGGCGATGGTGGTGAAAGGGAGAAAAACACCAACCCCATCCGCTTTTATAATGGCGATGCCCTTGTTTATAGTCAGGCGGCACAATATGACCCGAACAACTATCCTTTGGAATTAACCAACCTTATTGTGGGTGTGGGCTACATGGATAGCAAAGAGCAATTGGTAAACAAGCCTTACAGCTTTGAGAACAAAAATGTATTTACCATCAAAGATCAACAGTTGTTAATGAGGCGGTTAATCGCACCCGAAGCTTTTGCTGCTAAAGACAGGTTTAACCTCACTCCTGCCGACTACCAATTGATTTACACCTACATGAGTAAACTTCCTACGGAAAGTGATTATCCGAAGTACGATACCAAGGAGTTTTGGCCTACTTATGCCAAGATGCTTTTCTATGGTAGGGACAAAAATGCCGTGATTGAACCTAACATCCGAATTTTTGACAAGTATGGTGATAGTTATGGTTTTATTATCGACAATGCATATATCGTTGATTTTAAGAATGGCATCGAATTTTTCCTTACTGCGGTAGTACAAAGCAACGAGGATGGGATTTATAACGATGGCAAATACGAATACGAAACCGTTTGTTATCCTTTCATGAAAAACCTTGGTCGTAGTATTTATGAATATGAATTACAACGGAAAAAGGTACATCAGCCTAATTTGAGCAAGTATGTGATGGAGTATAAATAGTGGTTAGGAACTAGGAGTTAGTGGTTAGTGGTTAGTGGTTAGTAGCCAGTGGCTAGGAATTAGGGATTAGTCCCGACCCTTCGGGAACTTGTCCCGACCCTTCGGGATTGGTTAACTGGTTAACTGTTGATTACTTCTTGTGTCGTCATCTCACTGGCAGTTTTGTCATCCAGAGCGTAGCGAAGGATCTCTAAGCAAATGGGTTAATTGTTCATTTACTTTGGCCAAATACCTAATTCTAACAAATCTAATTTTAAAACATAACTAATTGTTAGATCTTCCTCCCTTTGTCAGGATCGAGATGACGACAATGCTAGTGTGATGATGGCAATAGAACTTGAAACGATGGTAGACTCATCAGTTCATTTGGGTATTGACTATTCGTTTATCGGTCATTACTTAATTATCAAATCATCCAATTATCTCTCTATTCATTTTGCTAGATCTCTCCTAACCTCGAGATGACGGCAAAGGAAGTGGTACGACAAAACAAATGCAATGACAAGACACAAGTATGACGACAAAAGGAGTTAAACCGTTGGATGGTGATGAAGACATAGGAACCCATTGAACCTAGTAACATCTAATTATTTGTTTATTGAAAACTGCTAATTGATCACTGGCAACTGGTAACTGATCACTATTCAATTAACGCATTATCTTATTATCTCTCTATTCATTTTGCTAGATCTCTCCTAACCTCGAGATGACGGCAAAGGAAGTGGTACGACAAAACAAATGCAATGACAAGACACAAGTATGACGATAAAAGGAGTTAAACTGTAGGATAGTGATGAAGACGTAGGAACCCATTGAACCTAGTAACATCTAATTATTTGTTTATTGAAAACTGCTAATTGATCACTGGCAACTGGTAACTGCTAACTGACTACTGGCAACTGACCACTATTCAATTAACGCATCATCTTATTATCCAATTATCTCATTACCTGCATCACACCTGTTCTGGAAACGCTTCTTCTGCAGGTGCAGCTTGTACTTTTTCTGTTGGCTTGTGCTTCCAACGACGATGGCTCCACAACCAATAAGCAGGTTCTTCTTTAATGAAATCTTCTAGGAATCTGGTATGCGCTTCGGTGATATCAAACTCTGCAGTTTCTTTTGGAGTAAGGCAAATAGGCACACAATCCACCTCGTAATAACCACGTTTCACATAACTGGTCTTTAGATAAAACACAGGCCTATTGGTTTTCATGGCTATTTTCTCCACGCCCATTTGTATGGCTGCTGGTTGGTTTAATAACAAGGTCCAGTATTTCATATCATCTTTTGATGGCGACTGGTCACTACCGAAGGTAAACATCGTTGGTCGATCTTTGGTAGATTGGATGGTTCTAATGGTTTGACGCATAGACACCATATGGTTACCATACCTACTTCTCATCTTTAAAAACCAATTATCAAAAAATGAATTGCTCAATGGTTTATAAATAGGATAATGCTCACCCGAAAAAGACATGCCAATAGCCATACATACCCATTCGTAGTTGCCATAGTGCGACGAACAAAATAACACACTTTCGTTGTTCTTAAGGTAAGCTTCTACCAAGTCGGTATTTTTGAAACGTACACGCTTTTGCAGAGCCTTAGCGGAGATGCTATCCATTTTAATTACCTCAACAATTAAGCAGGTTAAATACCTAAAATACGTCTTCTCGATGGCAATGATTTCCTCCAATGATTTTTCTGGAAATGAATTTGACAGGTTTTCCCTAACTACCTTTTTACGATAGCCAAAAACGTAATAAACCAATACATAGAAAAAATCGGCGATAAGGTATAAGAAACCTAAAGGCATCTTTGATAACAGCCTTAAACTAAAAACTCCGAAGCGGGAGAACGCAGTTTGTAACATTGAAAAAGTAAATTTGCGGCAAAGATAACGTAATACTGTTAAATAATCTTTATGAAATGATGGTGTAATCTTTACAAATTTACAGTGCTGTTACACTAACAAAGCAAATGGTCTGCAAACAATTAACCTTGCTCCAGCGTTATACCGCAAACCATTAACCTTTGCGCCTTGGCTACTAACACATCAACCAACCCCCGTGGCAAATTCAATGTACCCAAAATCTTGTTGATTTTGGTACTTTCTGTCGTGATTATTGCGCAGGCTTATTCGGGCTATCAATTACATCATCTTTCACAAAAACAGCAGGTCCTGAAAAAGGATTATGCCGAGATGAACAATATCAACCTTGGGTTATTTTCCATCTCTCAATGGCAGGACAAAATCGAAACCATTATTGTAAAACAAACAAGGAACCTTAAACTTACTGCCAAACAAAAGATAGCACTACAAAAGGAAATAGAAGGTGTCATTATTGCCCTGATTGATAAGGCAGAGAATTTGGTCACCAAGTCAAAAAAGAAGTCGCTACGTGGTAAGATTGCCAAATTTGCGGTAAAGAACTTCATTGATGTTGATACGCTTAAAAAGAAAGTACCTGGTATTGCACATACCATTATTGGAAAGATAGATAATCCCAAAGCTAAACGCCAATTAAGTGCCATGGCGCTGGAAAAACTGGATGAGCTGAACGAGGTTGAGTCGATTGACAGCACACTGACGGTAAATGCAAAAAAGTTAGAAAAAACCTACCAACAATATGGGGTTGCCAATTCATCAGCCTTTAACCAAAAAATCAAGAACGAACTCAAGAGCATTAAACATGCGACCTATACTTATTGCGCGACAATGTTGATTGGAATTGTATTGTTTTTAGTGGCTTGGGGCATTTTCAGTAAGCAAAAAGGGTTACATGCTACCCTTTTCATCCTCTCTTTGGTGATGGCATTCATTTTACTGGCGGTGGGGCTCACGGCTTCGATGATTGAAGTGGACGCTCGCATTGGTGCCATAGACTTTACTTTACTGGGGCAAGACATTACTTTCCGAGATCAAGTGTTGTTTTTCCAATCGAAGAGTATTTTGGATGTAGTAATGATTTTGATGAGCGGTTCGGCCATTGATTCTATTTTGGTGGGTGTCCTGATCCTTATTTTCAGCATCCTATTTCCAGTGATGAAACTAAGTTCTACGGGTATTCATCTATTAGGCAGAAAAAAACTGGCCGAAAACAAGTTCATTAAATACTTTGCCTTTCAGTCGGGCAAATGGAGCATGGCCGATGTGATTGTAATTGCTATTTTAATGGCCTACATTGGGTTAAATGGTTTATTGGAAGCACAGCTTCATCATTTGGATATTCCAGTACAATCGCTCACCATCATCTCTACCCACAACACAGCCCTGCAACCAGGTTACCTTATTTTCATCGCCTTCGTGCTTTTTGGCCTCATCCTTTCGACAATTCTAAAATCTATCAGTCCTCATGATTGTGATTAAGACAAGCTCCCTTAACTATAGACCACATCCGTTCACGATATAACCCCAAAAACCTTGAAAACTACAGCTCAAACTTCAAAAGCCAAAAAACCACTTTTTAGCCAGCTTCTATTGATTTTGGGGATAAGCTTATTGCTTGCTGCGGAGAGCTACTTTGGCTATCAGCTGTATACCCTTTCGGCACAGCAGGAAAGGCTTAAGGAAGACTATTCTACCGCAAACAACATCACCTTTGGGGTATTCTCTTTAGATCTATGGCGAGACAAGCTTTCGAACATTGTGAAGAGTAAAATTAAAAGCTTTAAGGTTAGCGACGAACAGAAAAAAGAATTACGTGAGGAAGTTGAAAAACAGCTGCACGGCATGATTGATGAAGTGGTAGCACAGTTTGACAAACCACAGAAAAGCCTTGGCGACAAGCTCAAGAAATTTGCCTTTAAGCAATTGGTAGAACCTAAAGAGCTACATGCACAAGTGCCTTCATTTGCCCAAACCATTGTTACCCGCATTAATGCGCCAAGAGCCATTAAAAAATTGAAAGGCATTGCCACTACGGAATTTAATGAACTGGCCGATCAAATTTACGACAGCACGGCTACGGTACACAGCAAAATGACGCGTTACTTATTTAAAAAGTATCAGGTGAATAGCATTGGCGCTTTTAATACGCATTTGGAGAAAAAACTGGAAAGCATTAGAAAGGTGACCTACAATTATGCTTACGCGATGCTAGGCTGTGTAGTTGCAGCACTGTGCCTATGGTTACCTTTGCGAAAACAACTGCATTTACATACGCCTCTGTTTGTAATGTCGTTACTGTTGGCATTGGGACTGTTGATTGTGGGCTGTACCGTCTCCATCATCGAGGTAGATGCTCGGTTAAGCCATCTGGAACTTCATTTGTTGGGTGAAAAACTAGCCTTTAATAATCAGGTGTTGTTCTATCAATCCAAAAGTATTTTAGGTACTGCGCAGGTTTTAATTCAGCAACCCAAACCCGATTCCATTACAGTGGGTGTGCTCATTATCCTTTTTGTTATTATTTTACCTATTTTAAGGATGACCGCAAGGGGTATCCATATGTTGTGCTACCCTCCCATTTCTGAAAACAAAGTCACCAGATACTTGGCTTTTGACTCCGCCAAATGGGACATGGCTGATGTAATGGTAGTGGGAATTTTAATGACCTACATTGGATTAAACGGCATTTTGCAAAGTCAATTGTCTGATTTAAACATCAAAAGTGAAACCTTGGTAACCACCACCGTTAACCAAACCTCATTACAACCTGGCTACATTGTTTTTGTAGGGTATGTAGCTTTTACCATTATACTTTCCTATCTGCTGAAAAACGTTGCCTGTCCTCCAACAGACAAGGTTAAATAAGAGTTTTGACTTTACCATGGCGAATCAATTTTGAATCATCACTATATTTGTGCCGAGAGCGTTAATTTAGATGGCGGGGATGTTCGAAAGGGCATCTCCGTTTTTTTATTCCTCTCCTTCCCAAAGAGTGGGGATAATAACAAAAGCAAAAACCCTCTCTCCGCTGTGCGGCATCTCTCCCTGCAAGGGAGAGAAAAGTGCATAGGAAAGTGAACGAGGAATTTACTTACTGCCAAACATCAATAAAATATTCTTCCCATTAGCTATAATCTCATGAACCTACTAATGCACTAATCCCAAAATAAATTACTTTCGGTGAGCTCGCCAGGGCTCAGTTTGCTTAGTGGATCCTGCATAGTCGGGATAATGACAAAAGCAAAAACCTTTCTCCGCTGTGCGGCATCTCTCCCTGCAAGGGAGAGGAAAGTGCATAGGAAAGTGAACGAGGAATTTACTTACTGCCAAACATCAATAAAATATTCTTCCCAAACCGCCCGCCTATCATTGATCCGTTATTTTTCAGTGATGAACTTAATGGCTTCTTGAATATTTTTATCTAGTAATAAATTATCAAAATTGTCTTGTTTGGAAATGATCATATCAGGAACAATCTGCTCGTAATAATTTCCATTTCTATCGCAATCGTAAGTGATGCTTAAAATTAGCTTATAATCAAAAGGTAAAACCCTAAGGAAATTTCCTGTGGTCATCCCCATTGTTTTTTCTCCAATAAAAGTAGTGTTTGCCCTGCCTTTAAAAGCCAATGCTGTTACTTCGCCCGAACTTGCAGTCATTATCCCTGTAATGATCACAACCTTTGCTTGGTCAATCGGTTTTCCTTTGGGGTTAATGTAAGATACCTTTTTACCATTATTGAGATATTTACCATTTGCCAACTTTACTTTATCTACCTGTTTTTTATCGACATTGAGACCACCCCAAACGTCGTTATCTCCTAGCAAATCGTACAAAGCCAGTAACATGGGATACACGTTGCCACCAGTGTTTATACGCAAATCAATGATCCAGCCCTCGATATTATGTTGCGCCTTAATCTCAGCGATTTGATCGTACAAAGGCTGAGCGATTCGATGAATATTCTCTGAACTGATATCCTCAAAATTTATCGGCGGTATCAATACATAAGCATATTTTCCATCAAGTACTTTGGTTTCAAAACTTGGTTTGGCGGCATACTTTGCATTCCATTGGTCGCCACGATTTTCCTTTGATGGAATATTCACGGTAGCACCATAAGCTTCATTTTTTAGATACACTTTACTGTGCGTAGCGCCAATGTGGTTAAACAATTCCGTTATTTCCTTTAGTGAGCTTTTGAAACTAGGATACGCTACTAAATTTTGTTTGGTCTCATTTTCAACCTGCGTCCAGTTAATATTGTTCTTATGCAAATATTCCTTTTTAAGGGCCACAAATAGCTGATCGTAAAATATAGCAATGCTATCCTTAGGGTTTAATTGCTTTTGTGCATTTAGTTGTAAGGACAAACTGACTATCAAAAGTAGTGTGAATAGGTGTTTCATCGTTTGAGTTTGCTAAGATCCTATTTATTTTCCTTTAAAAACTGTAGGATGATTTTATTGAGCTGATCTGGTTGCTCAAAAGGGATGTAATGTGTGGTATTAGGAATGATTTGTAGCTTAGATTTTTTAAGCTGATCTGCAATTAACTGGGTATGTTCAGGCTTAATTACATCATCGCTTCCTGCAATCACCAATACCGAATTTTCAATGTTTTGTAATTGCTGAGGCGCTATATGCGGATGTTCCACCATCAAACGGATTAAACGGTGGTTTCTTGGAAGACTATCTGCCGAAAGCTGTTTTTTTAAACTTACCAGTAAACTATCTTTAACACCTGTAGGATCAAGGTTTGCGCCTATGGTAATAATTTTATTGACCATCTCTGGATGAGCCAAGTTAAAGGTAAGTGCAGTATTTCCGCCATCGCTCCAACCTACAATATTCACTTTCTGGAGTTCTAGTGCCTTGGTAATTTTATAGAGGTCTGCCGAAAAGCCATCGTAACTATAGCTCCCCGATGATAGATCGGTACTTCTGCCCTGTCCACGTGTATCTATGGCAATGACTTTGAAATGCTTGGCAAAGAATGGTATTTGACGATAGAAATCTTCGATGCTGCCATTATTACCATGCAATAACAATAATGGTTCTCCTTCTCCATATTCTTCGGTATATATTTTGGCATCCCCCAAATCGATGTATTTTCCTTTTTTGCTCTTACCATAACCACTTTTTGCTGCAGCTTCTTTATTGCGGTAGTAATTGGCCAGCGTTTTCATCTCGGGACTTTCCTCCGTCTTGGCCTCAACCGTTGGTTTTGCTTTTTGACGGTCATTATTGTATTTCAGTTCTACATTGGCAATGAAAGTTCCAGCATTGCTTTCCCAATTTCCCTGGCTTTGGTAACGGAACAACAGATCTTTTGATAGGGTTTTCTTTGCAGAAATACCGAACACAAAAGCATTGTTGCTATCTGGGGTGTGATTAACCAACTGTAAGGTGACCGCAATTTTGGCCAAGCCTTCAAAATTAAGCTGGTATGGAGCAAGGTCAATGTGCTGCCATCCCGTAGTGGTTGCACGGTACGTGATATTTTTATGAAGCACACTGCTATCTGGCAGGTCATTTTTTACGGTATAGATGTTCAGCTTTAGCGTAATTGAAGTGAACTTAGAGCTTGGTATAATGTAAAAGTTATAAGCTTTCAGTAAGGTCTGTCCATAAATATCATAGATATTTCCTTGCTCAACACTTGGGATATTTTGATCGAACATCTTTGAAAAGGTAAGCATGGGCCTCGACTGTTGGCCTACGGTCTTTTCCTTCAATTTAGTACCTTTAATTACCACTTCGTTAATAGAGATCACCTTTTCCTTAAGTTCTACCACTGCTCCTGTTTTCAGTTCCTTTTGTGGAATTTGTCTATCGAAAAAGCCAATAGCACTAAAAATAATGTTGCTTGAAGCCAAGCTGTCTGGAACCACGAGCTTGAAAGAACCATTTTCATTTGCAACGGTAGCTACTCTGCTATTTTTGATTCCTATAGAACAATATGGAATGGGCTGTTGTTGAGGATCTTTTACCGTACCCTCAAAGGTACGTTGAGCGTTGGCACTAAATAGGAAAATTAAAAATGTGACTGTTAAAAGAAGTCGGGCGTTGAGGTTACTTTTTTTCATATATCATCGAGACGACCATACTCTAAAAAGGGTTGCACGGACAGTGAAATAATGAAATTTGAAGCCCTACTGCATTATTCAATAAGCTAAGCTAGCTTTTACTACCTTTAGTAAGATTAACGTATAAAAACGCACTTCAACTATGAAAAAACTTTTCACGCTGTTACTGGCCTATTTGATCATTTCCTCGATTGTTAATGTACATGCTCAAGAAAAATCTAGCAAAGGATTAGATAAGGCTCAAGTGATGAATTTAGTTGATTCGCTCAGGAATGTACTCACCAGCTATTATATATTTCCCGAAAAGGCTTCGCTAATGAGTAAGTATTTAGGTGATCAATTAAAAAAGGGAGCCTATAACCATATCACAGACCCGCTTAAATTGGCCGCCAGGTTGGGAAGCGATCTTAAAAGCGTTCATTATGATTCGCACCTACATGTAAATTTTGAGCCAGGCCTGGTTGCACCAAAAATGATGAAACCTGAAGAAAGAGCCAATGCCATGAAAGCACAGTTAGCTGCCGAAAGAGACGACAATTTCAACTTGAAAAAAGTAGAAGTACTGCCTGGTAACATCGGCTATTTTCTTTTTAATGGTTTTACGGGGTATATCAATGAAGCAAAACCCATGCTAAATGGTGCTTTAACTTTTCTATCGGGTACAAAAGCACTCATTATTGATTTACGTTCCAATGGTGGTGGCTATACGGCCAACAGGTTAGAAAGCTATTTTTTCAAGGAAAAAACGCATTTATTTGATAACATTAACACCATAAGTAAAGATACTGTTTCGGTGTTTGCGGATCCAAGCACTACAAATGGGCCCATATTGCTCATGCCAATTTACATCCTTACCAGTAAGAACACTTTTTCTGCGGCCGAAGCTTTCTCTTCTGCAATGCAAAGTTTAAAACGAGCTGTAATTGTGGGTGAAAATACGGGTGGAGGTTCGCACATGGCGGGTGTTTTTGATTTAAAAAATGGGTTTAACGCCAAAATCCCTTTTGCCCGACCTATTTCAACGGCAACATTTAAGGACTGGGAAGGTGTTGGTGTGATCCCAGACATACCAGTTCCAGCTTCAAAAGCCTTACATAAGGCCCAAGAAATTATTTATAAGGATATGCTGACCAAGGCAACAAGTGATCAAGAAAAGATGCGGATCCAATGGGCTATAAATGCACTAATAGCTGAACAAAACGAGCCAAATGCTAACGCCAATTTATATAGTAATTATGTAGGCACCTATACTGGCGGCATAAAGTTCTATATTGAAAATAACCAACTATTATGTAAAAACCCTGAACGAGGCGGTACCGAGGTTTTTAAGTTAGCTCCTGTAATAGGCGATATCTTTATTCTTGATGAGAATGTCCAAATTGAATTTGTTAGAAATGAAAAGAACGTATATTCCAGCTTGAAAATGTTATGGAAAAATGGCGGTGTAACCCGAAAGAATAAGGAGTAAACTTAAACACAATTACCAAATAAGAAATCCCAAATTACATTACAACAAATGAAACGTTTTATTCTTCGAACCAGAAAAAGCTTAGTGAAAGGTGATTAAACACACCTACAACTTCATCACCTTTTGCACCGTATCCTCACCTAGCCCTTTTAATCTAATAAAATAAACCCCTTTAGGATAAGCGCTTAAATCAAATACTGCTTCCGTTTGCATTATGCTTATTGCTTGTTGCTGGAGGACTTTTCCTTCTACATTACTCATCATCAATTGGCTGTATTTACCTGCCCCAAAAACAATAGTTGCACTGCTTGCGGTTGGATTGGGATAAACGGTGACATTAGCGGCCGAAAAATCAAAGTTCAACACCCTTTCCCCCAAATCAGTAGGCTTTCCATCTGCATCAACCTGAACCAGCTTATAATAGTTATTGCCCTTTAAAGGTTGTTTATCTGTAAAAATGTAAGCACTGGCCATTTGCTTTCCTCCTACTTCTCCTAGCTTGGTGAACAGCTTATCTTCGCCACTGCGATAGATTTCGAACTTCTGATTATTTTGTTCTGCAGCTGTTTCCCATAACAGCTTGGCATTATTGCCCTCTTTTTTAGCTGTAAAGGAAATAAGCGTTACAGGCAACACTGCTTGATATTCATAAACGCCCATATCAATATTAGCACCATTCAAGCGTTCATTTCCCGCTAAATCTTTGGTATTGGTATTTAGTCCTACAAAAAAGCTATTGTTTCCTGTATTAATGGCTGGTGATGAAGTTTGTAATTTGAAATCTGCACCCAAAAATAATGGATCTTCACCCACTTTATTCTGATCGGCCGTATTGCCCGTGGTAAAACTTTGGGTAATGCTATGCTTAATGATCGTGGTTGCAGATTGGCTTTCTATATCTGCTCCTGACCAAGTAGGGATACTGTTTTTCTTATTATTCCAAATGATGCTATTGTAAATTTCAGGTGCAGAAGCATTATTGCTATAAATACCTGCGCCACCGATACTAATTGCTGGTGAACCTAGTCTATTATCTGCAATAGTGGCGTTAATGATGATGGGCGCAGAAACATTGGTATTGTAAATACCAGCGCCGTAAACAGACGAACTAGACGTTAGGTAATTATTACTAATGAGTGAATTGATGATCAATGGACTCGCATGATCGTTGTGGATACCGGCACCTGTGCTAGTCCCGTTATTACCCATAATCACCAGATTACGTAGTATTGGCGAGGCATATACATTACGAATACCCGCACCATTTGAATAGGCACCATTGGTAATGGTAAAGCCATCCAACACCGCGGTATTGTTCATGGCCGTTGCAGCATCAAAAACGTTCCAAATCACTGGCCTTGCATTTTGCCCATTTAAAACTGTACCCTGTATATTGGCCGCATTGGGCATTACACGGTGGTGTGTTAGATCAGTAATGGCATTCTGGGGATCGAAACCGCCGTAAATGGCTACATTGTTTTTCATCACAAAACTTTGTGCACCTACATTGTAGTTTCCAGTAGCCACAAAAACCTTTACCACACTACCTGCATGAATAGCGTTATGAAGATCAGCAGTGGCGTCGTTCCAACTGCTCCCGTCTTGTTTACCCAAAGCCGTTGTCCTTACATAAACAATCCCATTGGCATCAGGCATAATGGTATATGGATATTCATAAGCACCTAAATCAATATTTGTACCTACAAGACGAGGGTTACCCGCCAAATCTTTGGTATTCATATCCAAACCTGTAAAAAGCACATTACTGCCCGCATTTAAAACAGGTGAGGTTCTGAGCAAGGTATAATCTTTTGCTAGTGGATTAACAAACAACTGTGTAGAGGTAATTAGGGTACCACTCAAATTGCCATTAGTCCCTCCAGCATTACCTTCTATCAAGGAGTATTTAGCGGTATAAGTTCCCGTAACACCCCCATATACAATAGCATTGTTGAGGATAGGCGTACCACTACCATTCAGGTAAAGGGCTTTAGCTCCTGCCGCCGTATTATCAGCAATGGTTACATTGGTAAATACGGGATTACCATTGGCACTATACATGCCACCTCCGTTTACCGTAGCGCTGTTATTGGTAATGGATACGTTGGTTAAAATTGGATGAGCATTGCTGCTATAAATGGCGCCACCATCTTTGCTTGCCGTATTGCCATTAAAAACACAATTATTCAGTATCGATTGGGAAGAGGTCATTCGCAATGCCCCTCCATTTCCCGCAGCAGTATTGTTGATGAATTTACTGTTGCTCATCAAGAAAGTAGCATTATCACCAAACAGGCCGCCGCCATCATTCCCAAGATTGGTATTGCTTTCAAAAGTACAATTAGCCATCCTATGCTCAGAAGCTGTGCTATACATGCCCGCTCCACTCCCACTAAAGTAGGCGTTATTGCTTACACTGTTTTGCTTAAAGATGCAATTTTCGATCACTGCGTTTGCAATTTCGCTGAACAAGCCACCACCAAGCGTAGCCTTATTGTTTTGGAAAGTACAATTACGCACCACCACATTGTTGCCTACATTAGAAATAAACATGCCTGCACCACTATCGTGAAAAATATAGTAACTGTTATCAATCACTTTATAGTCGTCGGGGTTATTGGCCAAGCCATTTGCAATCGTAAAACCGTCAACTACCAAACTATCAGTAGTAGGCACTCCTACTACCAGCATCACGTGATAAGTAGGATCAGCCCCCACATTTCCACTCAATATGGTGGGGTTAGCAGCAATATCCCTTAAGCCAGTACCAGCATTATAGCCTCCTAGTATTTTCAAATTGCTGCGTGTAAGGGTAAACGACACATCGCTTTGGCCCAACACTCCATTGGTGCCTGTGGGATAGTACGTCCCTTTTGCAACCCTTATTTCGGTGATATTAGCACATTGGTTAGCTAGTGCCAGCGCATCTTTCAACGTTTTGTAGGCGGTTGCCCAACTGGCTCCGTTACCTGTAGTTGGCGTTACCCAAACAGGCCCGCTACCGTTGTTGTTTACGGTAGCATCTACATAAATAACAGAAGTGGTGGCACAGGCCTCTGCCTCATACACGCCCAAGTCTACCGAACTACCTCTTAAACGTGGATTACCTGCCAAATCGGTGGTAAGTCCTGCTTCATTGAGATAATTATTCCTACCCATGTTAATGGCTGGCCCACCTATTTTTAAAGTATAATCGTGGTTGGCTGGGTCGTTAAAAATATCGGTAAGCGCTCCTCCAAAAGAAATGTTATCATTTCCATCAAAACTGGTAGCGCCTTGTATCAAACTGGCATTGAAATAATCCAGCGGATTGGCCACAGAAACATCTTTTACAATACCATTATCCCCTAAATTCGCCGTATTGCCATAAACAATACTATTTGCAAAGGATGGATTGGAATAAGCCATACTATTCATTGCTCCACCGTAAGCATCGGCGTGGTTGGCCACTAAAGTACAATTGATCAAGCTAGGAAAAGCGTTGATGGCATTGAATATGGCTCCTCCTAAACGGGCTTTGTTATTATACATCAAACAATTCACCAATTTTGGATTGGAGTAACTGTTGTACATGGCACCGCCACTGCCCAAATTACTGGTCTGATTATCAAAAAACACACAATGGGTAAGCAATGGTGCTGAATTATTTTCGTTGTACATGCCCGCCCCCAATGAAGCGTTATTATTTTTGAAAACTAAATTGGATAACTTGGGCGATGCGTAGGAATTATACATTCCTGCTCCACTACCATTTGATCCGCCACCAGCGCCAGCAGTAAGCGTAAAGCCATCTAAAATAGCCGTTGTATTGATAGGGTTACCAGCGGTCGCGTAATTCCATATCACTGGACGTTCATTTCTTCCACTTAATATCGAACCTGTAGCGGCAATTCCTCTACTGGCCAATATCCTCTGATCGGTTAAACCGTCAATCCCTTGATCAGGATCAAATCCACCATACATGGCCAATCCGTTTTTCATCACAAAACTACTGGCCGATACTTCATAGGTTCCTTTGGCTACCCATACTTGCTGTGCCCCGTTGGCATTAATGGCCGCATGTAAATCTCCAGTCGCATCGGTCCAACTCGTCCCCTTGCCCATTCCAGTGGTCGTTACATGTACGATGCCGCCAGCACTAGGTGTAGCCGTATGATATTCATAAGCTCCTAAATCTATCACATTACCAACGGCTCTATCTTGCCCCGCCAAATCTTTGCTATTAGCAGCTAGCCCAGCAAACAACGAATTACTGCCTTTGTCTATCGCCGGTGAACCTGTAACAAGTGCATAATTGCCGTTTGCTGGATTAACAAAGACATGTGAAGCTAAAATCCCTGTAGCGTTGAGGTTGTTGTTAGCCGTACTGATGCGACCTTCTATCAGCGAATACTGTGAACTTAACATTCCGAATTCAAGAGATACTACTCCAAATACAATCGTATTTCTCAATTGCATTGGACCATCCATTAAGTATAGCGCACTTCCCCTATTTGCAGTGTTATTGGCAATGGTTACATTGGTTAATACAGGCGAACCAAAAACATGATAAATCCCACCGCCATCATTAGCCGTGTTATTTACCATGGCCACATTGGTAATCACAGGACTTGAACTTCCTATATACATTGCACCGCCAATAGTGGCCGAATTACCTTTTAACAGTAAATTACGGAACGTTGGGGATCCGCTAACACCATAAATTCCGCCGCCTGCATTTCCTGCACCGCCAGTAATGGTAAAGCCATCTAAAATGGCTGTGACTGTTAAGCCGTTATCTGCATTAAAAATCACTGGACGTTCGTTTTTACCATTTAAGATGGTTCCTTGCAAGCCTGTACCTGGTAAGATACGGGCATCTGTCAGGTCGTCAATTCCCTGCTCAGGATCAAAACCACCGTAAATGGCCACCCCATTTTTCATCACAAAGCTGCTTGGAGAGGGCACATCATAAATCCCCTTGGCTACCCATACCTGTTGTGTTCCCACGGCATTAATAGCACCCTGTAAACTACCAGTGGCATTTGCCCAGCTACTACCATTACCAGTGCCCCCAACTTTTACATAAACAATACCGTTAATATCGGGTGTTTGAGCATGAACGAAAAAAGCGCCACATGAAAATGAGGCGATTAAAAAGAGGTAGTATTTCTTCATTAGTGGTTAAGTGGGAATATAGGCCCGAAATTACATTCGCCTACCTAACGACGTTAGCAAACAGCCGTAACAAAAGCGTAACAACTGCTCCATAATTGCCCCATAAGCAATTTAAATGAAGTTTTTAAGGGATAAAGGTGATGAACTGTTAAACACTTGCAGCACTATCTCCCATCTTTTCGATGAGTGTTTGTGGCGTATCATTAAGCGAACCACCCAGTTTTTTACGCACCCTGTTCCAAGTCACTCGTACGGCATCTGCCGAAATGCCCAATGCCTGTGACATTTCCTTGTGCGAAAGTTGTAGTTTACTGAGCATCAAATAACGTAATTCTGCCTCGGTGATGGCTGGATAATGTTCTTTTAAATGCGGAATAAAACGAGGAAATATTTTAGCAAAATGTTTTTGGAAATGAAGCCAATCTTCATCGGTTAATATCTTACTTTCTCGCAGTTCTGTCACCGTTTTTTCCAACAACTTTCTTTCTTCCGATTCAGAGTTTTTTAGCTTTTCAAGTTCCTTACTAAACCGTTCGGTGATTTTACTTTGTTCGTTGATTTTTGTAATAAACAAGTTGATTTCGTCATGTGCACTTTTCAATTCATTTTCTACTTTCAACTTTCCTATTTCGATAGCCTGTTGTCGCCTTTTTAAAATGAAATAACCCAACACCAATACGATTACCAAACCTAATGCAATGGCAATCATCACATTTCGTTCGTTTACCTTTCTTTGTTTCTCCAAGGTAAATGTGGCCAATTGCAGTTGCTCTTTTTGCCGATCGACTTTTTGCTGTGCCCTAAGTACTTTCAATGCGCTAAACCTTTCGTTGTATCTATTAAATGCCACTACTGAAGAATCTACATAGCGCTTGGCAAGTTCTTGCTTTCCCGTAGCGGCATACCATTTACTCATCACGGGATATAGCAGTCGTAAGCGATCGGGTTGGTATGAGGTTTTGATATAATATTGTGCCTGACTAATAAAGATGCCCGCTTTTGCCATTTGCCCTTTTTCGCGAAAGATATCAGCCAATAGAATAGCGGCTCCAGCGGCACAGCCATAATCATTTTCGGCCACGGCTCCTTTAAAATCTATTTCGATCAAGGGAATAGCCTTGTCGTACTCCTTACGCAAGTACATACTGTTGCCCAAATTCCCTGTCGCTATTCTTTTCCATACCGCCGCTTTGGAAAAAGTTGTTTGCTGTACCTGTTTAAAGTAATAATCGGCACTGTCTAACTGGTTAAGCTGTTGATAGCATAAGCCAAGGGTGTTTCTGGCATCGTTCAACACTACGGTATTAAAGGTATCTTCGGGTAGTTTGATGGCCTTTTTAAAGTATTGTTTGGCCAAGGCATAATCCTGAAAAAAATAATAGGTTTGGCCAATTTGCATCAAGTCTCTCGCCATTTCTGGATAATCGTTGGGATCAATGGTCGCCAATTCCTTATCCAGCAATAAGTATTGCTCAAAAGCCAATTCATAGTTTTGTGCTATCTTCCAATAAAATTCGGCGGCCACCCTTAGGGCACGTGCTTTCAAGAAATCAATATTTTCCTTGCTTGCCACTTCCAACAAGTCCTTTATTTGAGCAATGGATACTTTTTGGGGTTGTTGCTGATAAATGGCATTCCAAAACACCTGAAAGCACTTTACCTCCAATTCCAATCCCCTATCATGATTTTTCCGAGCAAACTGCATGATGTCTTCTGCCTTTTTAGCTCGCTGCGTCGAATCTGTAATTTTGATCAGATCTTGGTACATGGCATGCACGCCTGCCGCCTTTTCTTTATAGGGCTTGTGCAATAAGTGATTGTACTGTGCCCAAGAAGCAAACGGTAAAATAAAGTAGAAAAGAAGATATAAAACAGATTTTCGCATTATTGAGCATCAACAAAAAGGCAAACAAATCTAATATTTAAAACGTAAAAGCCCAGTATCTTGTTCATACGATTGAGTTTGCGATGTATCTATGTGGTTCATTTAGAAAATACCACCACATGGACACATAGGGGTTCATCATCAATAGGTCAAGGCCAATTTTTATGGTATTAAAGAATACCATTGGCACATTCTCACCTATCCAAACCAAACTTCAAAAAATAAATCAATAAAATATTTAAAATTGATATAGGACCTTTTGAAGATCCTGTTGTCTTGTAAGCAGAAATTTCAGAGAAAAATGTTTCGGAACCTGTTTAACAAGCGAAAAAAAGATCAATACGGATGGTTTGGAAACTATTCCTCTTGGAGCCAAGTAAGTGCCGAATCGGGTGGTTACAATGCAGATGTGATTCTTGAACGCACCAAAAATGCCTTACTCAAGGTAAAAAATGGTGAGGCGGTTTATGAACGCGATTCTGTCATTTTTGACAAAAAAGAATATCCTCATGCGCTCATTGCCTATCTACTGCTCAGTGCTAAACTGAAAAAAGGTCCTTTAAATATCCTTGATTTTGGTGGTTCATTAGGAAGCACCTACTATCAGCTTAAAGAATTTTTAACGCCCGAAGTGTGTTCAAACTGGAATATTGTTGAACAGGAACACTACGTAGATTGTGGCAAGGCCAATTTTGAAAACGAACAACTCAAGTTTTATACAAGTATTGATGCTTGCCTATTGGAACAAAAAATTGACTTGGCATTATTGTCAAGTTCAGTTCAATACCTAGAAAAACCGCACGACTTTCTTCAACAGCTGGTCGTTTATGATTTTGGCTTCATTCTTTTTGATAGAACTGCCTTCAACCATCAACCTAAAGACCGTTTGACCCTACAAATAGTACCCGATGAAATTTACCCTGCATCTTACCCATCTTGGTTCTTTAATGAAGCATCTTTTCTAAACCATTTTTCTAACCAATACAAAGTAGTCTCTTCTTTCCCTTCTTATGTACCTGGCGAAGCAGATATGTACATAGATGGACAGCAGGTGGCCAGCAACAAAGGATTTTACCTCATTAATTCATTAAAACATGCTTAAATTCTGTACCTTATTTAACTCCACTTATTTGTCACGAGGTTTGGCAATGTACCATTCATTGGAGAAACAATGTGGCCATTTCCACCTGTATATCTTTGCATTTGACGATCATTGTTATGATACATTGAGACGGCTTAAACTTAAACACGCCACCATTGTCAGTTTACAGGAATTTGAAAATGAGCAACTACTTGCTGTAAAAGCAGAAAGAACCGAAGGGGAATATTGCTGGACCTGTGCCTCATCTACTATCAAATATGCTATAGAAACTTATGCATTAGACCATTGTACTTATGTAGATGCAGATTTATTATTTTTTAGCGATCCTGCGGTACTTTATAACGAAATGGTCGATAAATCTGTGATGATTACCGAACATCGCTATACCCCTTGTTATGATCAATCAGCTGGAAGTGGAATTTACTGCGTACAGTTTATGGCCTTTAAAAATACTGCGGCTGGCATGGAAGTATTGAACTGGTGGGTAGATGCCTGTATAGACTGGTGCTATAACTGTGCTGAAGATGGAAAATTTGGAGATCAAAAGTACCTAGATGACTGGACAGAAAGATTTAACTCCGTTCACGTGCTTCAGCATCTTGGCGGCGGTGTGGCACCATGGAATGCCCAACAGTATGCATTTAGCAAGAAATTTGGGAAGGTTAAGGGTGAAGAACTTGCTACAGGAAACCATTTTGATCTGGTATTTTATCACTACCACAGTTTTCACTATACCCACAACAATGTGTACAGCCTATCACATCAAGACTATTCCTTAAATAAACAACTCATCAAGAGTGTTTATGCTCCTTATGTAAAGGCGCTAACAGCAGCCAAAAAAAGTATAAAGCAGGTAAACGCAACTGCTGTTTCTCACGAAGTAACCAATGACATTGAATGGATAAACCAAGTTTTAGGGCGATCAATCAAGCTTGCCTTACGCGGTTATTATAGAAATTTTTACAAAGAAAGATTTACAAGCTATGGCCTCTTTAATTAATTTAAAAACTTTTACAGACGAACGCGGCAATCTCACGGTAATTGAAAAGGTAGTCCCTTTTGACATTAAAAGAATATTTTACATCTATGGGGTGGATGGCTCTGTACGTGGCGGACACCGTCACGTTAAGACCGTACAAGCCGCCATTTGTATCCGTGGTAATTGTGTCATCTATAACAACAATGGCACCGACGAATCAAGTTATTTGCTTGACAGCCCTGACAAGTGCTTAATTATTCAGCCTGAAGACTGGCATAGCATGTACAGTTTTAGTGAAGATGCTATTTTGATGGTGCTTGCTTCTGAATTTTATGATGCCCAAGACTATATCGAAACCCCTTATCCAGAGTATTTGAATATTGCCGTGTAAGATATGATTGAGTACGAAAATCTTTATTTATTGAATAAACCCTTTATGGAGCAATATCGCGAGAGTTTCGCCGATAGCTTGGATAAAGGTTGGTTTATTCTGGGGGATAAGGTAAAGACTTTTGAGCAACAATTTGCTGACTACTGTGGTGCTGGGCATTGTGCTGGCTTAGCCTCTGGTTTGGATGCCTTGGTGCTGGCCTTAAGATATTTTGATTTTCCCGAAGGTGCTGAAGTTATTGTTCCGTCCAATACTTATATCGCAACCATTCTTGCGATTTACAATAATGGATTGGTTCCTGTATTGGTAGAGCCTGATATCAACACCTATAACATTGACCCTTTGAAAATAGAGGCAAGCATTACCCCTAAAACCTGTGCCATCATGGTAGTGCACCTTTACGGAAAGTGTTGCGATATGGATGCGGTGATGAAGATTGCAGAAAAGCATGATCTTAAAGTGATTGAAGATTGTGCCCAGGCACATGGAGCCACCTTTAAAAACAAACAAGCAGGCACCTTTGGTGACTTTGGAGCTTTTAGCTTTTATCCTACAAAAAACTTGGGCGCATTAGGCGACGGCGGAGCATTGGTTGCGAATGACAATATGGTTATCGACAAGATAAAAGCATTGCGGAACTATGGATGCCATGAAAAATATTACAACAATTACATCGGGATTAATTCGAGATTGGACGAAATACAAGCTGGTTTTCTGTCGGTTAAACTCCCTTTCCTTAATGAGATCAATGCACATAAGCAGAAACTTGCAGGGATGTACCAGGAAGGATTAAAAACGGATTTTATCAAACCTGTATTACACCCAGATTTTAAAGACGTATATCATATTTATACCGTAAGGCATCCAGAAAGAGATCGTTTAAGAGAACACTTGCTAAAACACGATATTAAAACGGAAATACATTACCCAGTTCCCCCACACCAACAAAAAGCTCTAAAAAATAAATTAAAAGGGAACTATCCTATTGCAGAACTGATCCATCAAACTACTTTGAGTTTGCCCGTTTCTTATTGCCATACAGAAACTGAAATTGAAAAAGTAATTGATGTGATGAATAAATTTTAAACCACAACTGCAATAGGTTACAATTTAGTATTTTAGCAGCCGAATAGAA
>NZ_JAELTX010000588.1 GCF_016429065.1 Pedobacter sp. ASV17 | reverse complement strand
CAAAGAAATGGAGAATATGGCGCGCTATGCCTCTTTGGCTCTTTTCCCATATCGCTTTTGCTTGCTCTCAAGGATGTTATCTTTGCTTCAATCATAGCCGACGCTGTTTGGCAATTTGGCTATCTTGTTTTATTCGTCGGTTTTCTCAAAGAAGGAAAGGGATTGGCCGTTCTTTTGAGCGCTGCTCAACATTTCAATCATGCTGCTTGCCCTTTCCTTGCGTCTTCTAGTGTCGATGGGTCGTTTCGCACGCCACTTACGGTCTTGTGGGTTTGTTTGAGTAGGAATAATAGCTATTAATACAGGAAACATATTAACCGCTAGGTACTTTGTACTGTAAAGTGCTTAAATCTGTCACGAAATCCTGGCCATGGCTACGGCTTCTCTGTTATCGTCATTTTCAATATATTTATATAC
>NZ_JAELTX010000587.1 GCF_016429065.1 Pedobacter sp. ASV17 | reverse complement strand
TATAAGAGACAGGTAGAGCGAAGGCATGTCCCATCCATGGCGATGGCGGAGATCGGCCGCATTCATCCCTGGCTGCGTCGCAATCACATATCGGTCTGTCGGACACGCGGAAAGAATGCTCTCTGTACTTTTCAGCACTTGCGAGCTCGTCTGAAGCTGCTTCAGGTTTGGTGCATCGAAGCTGTAGGCGAGTTAGCGAGTCTATTGCGGAGATGCGATAGCTTTGAGAATCATACGGAGCTGTCGAAAACAGAACCCAGGGGGTGGCATCTGAAAAGGCCAAGGCAGGGCTTGATAGCGCAATAGCGCCGAAAAACACCTCTAGACGCATAATGGGCGAGTGTATTGAAGTGACTTGCTGATGATTCCCCAGCTGGAGACCTTATGGAAGCAGGTAGCTGTCACCAGAGAGGGATG
>NZ_JAELTX010000586.1 GCF_016429065.1 Pedobacter sp. ASV17 | reverse complement strand
GAGATTCAGTCCGGTCCCGTCATTGTCCGCGGTCGCAGTCCTCGCAACTTTGACAGCAGAAAGGACGTGCCTTTGAGTGGTGATAAGAAGCTTGAGCGTAAGAATACGGCAGGCTCAGACAATACCGCGCTCAAGGTCGAGAGAGAAAACCTGCAGGCCAACATGCAGAGATACAATTCCATCTCTGGTGCGAGCGTCACAGTGAGTTAGATTTTTTTCCTTTGTTTTTTTTCACGAAACAAATGTGCCCAAGGCCGCTGACACTGTTTTGCAGAATTCAAACGATTGGGCGACGCCGCAGCCTGTGGCTCAGCTCAACCAAAGCCCTCACCCGAACAAGAAAATAGCGGTATCTCCTACAGTCGCGAAACCGCCCGTACCTTCATGGAATCCAGACACGAGTCCGCAGTCCAAGCA
>NZ_JAELTX010000585.1 GCF_016429065.1 Pedobacter sp. ASV17 | reverse complement strand
ACCTTGTACCAGTGACGTCCCAGCCGACCCCCGTTTCCTCTGTGGCCCATGGCCGCTGCCTCCACCCCAATCCCAGCCCCAGTAGTCTGACCTGCCAACTCTTTTCCTCCTCCCCATCATCGTCACCCGTTGTTCACATACACGACGATTGTGGCATCAACACGCAACAAATCAACCATTGCATAATCGCAAGCGGTTCACTAGATATTCATCTGCATCTCAGTGAACCGTACTGGAATCTTTAAACACTACGTCTGCGCCGCTGCACTATTGCTTCCTCGAAATACTACTTGTCAAAAAGGAAAAAAAAATTAGCCCAGCTCTCGCCACGTTTCTCAGCCACACACCACTCTGCATCTCACTTAGTAGCGACATGTGCTCCAACTGAGGACCTTGACCGCAAGCAATCTGCGTGCAC
>NZ_JAELTX010000584.1 GCF_016429065.1 Pedobacter sp. ASV17 | reverse complement strand
ATCTTAATGTGTACGAGTACTGTACGCCGCACATCAGTGCATTTACGAGTATTTAGCAAGTAAGAGTACATGGAGTACTTCCACCGGCGACCCCAATCCCAGTCCCGATGAGTGTTCGTCTTGTATTACTCGTAAAGCCTACACTCGTAACAACACGGCCATTCGAAGGAAGCGGTAGCTTCGAGCTTTGGGTGAAAGACTCACGCGACTTATAAGAGCAACATTTGCCCTTCGACAATGTCGTCGCAAGTCATCTGAAATATAAAGTTTTATTCCCAAATACAGGCTACGAGTACTATGAAATTGTTTGGTCGTTGCAGCTTGGCTGTCGCTACTGCCGATGAGAGAGACCTGGGGCCGCGATATGAACATTCAGAATGAACAGGGGCATGAGAGCGAGATAGGGCTTGCATACTGC
>NZ_JAELTX010000583.1 GCF_016429065.1 Pedobacter sp. ASV17 | reverse complement strand
ACCGACTATAGCGAATGGGAGAGTAGCAGAGCCTCAAACTCGAGGTCAAAGTAGACAGTACATTGGCATTTGCCGGCGCAATTAACGGAAGGGATACGAGGTACAGTGTACCAATTTCACTGCAATATGACGTCGTTTTGTATCAAGAGGCATGTTTTTTGTGCACGTAGATAGGGAATTTAATGTGCGTTGTCCAATGACGGCGCGGCAACGAAATGTGTGGCTTTTGTCAAAGCGAACCAGGGGATGAGGCTCCAGAATCGGCGGGTAATTATTAGCATGTGTCCCTGGGGCTCGGCGTTTTTCAAGCCATCGGCGAAAGCTATCATCGGTACCGATACCGAGCTTCAGCAGCGCCATCTCAGCACCGTAAAATGGCGTCTAAAATTTATAGTTTCTCATTTGTGAGGTTGAGTAT
>NZ_JAELTX010000582.1 GCF_016429065.1 Pedobacter sp. ASV17 | reverse complement strand
CCTTGAATCTATCCTTCATGTTGCAGGTCACCCCGGCCGAGAAGCTGGCCACTGGCTCTCCCCACGCGTCTGGGTGCGGGGTGCCGTTGGCAATATCTTGCGGAATGCGATGCCGAGGAAAGAACCAAACCGCAATACGGCTCTCGGTCCATTCCATAGCATATACGCCTCCGCCAATGGCATTGAAGCCGTCGCCGTAGCTTTGGTTGTCGCCGGTAGCCTGTCCGCAGCCATTCTCGCCGTGGCACTCGGCGCCAACCAGGAACGTAGAGGCAGCAGCTCCAATGTTGGACATGACACAGTTGGGCCCCGAGTGTAGCGTCACCGAGTTCTTGATTTGCGTGTTGACACCTTCCAAAATGTCAATCTCGCCAGACATGGGCCAGTTGGGACCAAACATCCAGTACGCAGGCCACACC
>NZ_JAELTX010000581.1 GCF_016429065.1 Pedobacter sp. ASV17 | reverse complement strand
ATAGTACTCCGTATATGAGGTACGAATACGAGTTCGTAAAGAAAACACCAGGGATTTGCCATGTACGAGTACAATGCCACTATGTTACGTTAACCCAGACAGGGGCACTTTGCCCAAACAAGTGTGCTGTTCACGACTCAACCTCATCCATGTTGCTGACGAGGCGCTGCTGCGATGCCAAGGCCACTTCGAAGCTACGAGTACCTGTGCTCAGCCTGTTACGGGGCAAGCGTAATACAACTGCTCAGATTACTACCCTCGCATAATACCAGATCAGCCGGCGAGGCTAACCACGTTTCACGTAAGGGCCGCTACGAGTAATACGACCTCGAATGTGCGGGATTTCGCCACAGCATCGCCCTAGGCAGCATAGTGTTGTAACATGCACACTTTGTCGGCAAGGTGGAAAAGAACACGCG
>NZ_JAELTX010000580.1 GCF_016429065.1 Pedobacter sp. ASV17 | reverse complement strand
AGTCAATGCCCCGCCATCCGAGCCGCACACTACTGCGGCCCAGATAGGTTTAGGCTCCCGAGACATCCCATGCCGCAAAATCGTCCCGCATCGGAGCTCTTTGCAATCATTCCCGTCCCAGATCCTCCAAGCTCTCTTCCCAGATACATCCACTCAGCAAAACAACATGTCTGTCACGCTGCACACGTCACTAGGCGATATAAAAATCGAAGTCTTTTGCGAAAGCGTCCCCAAAACAGCAGAAGTGCGTCTCCTAACCTTCATCCTTCGAGCCTCTAGCTCTCATTGTCTGTAACGTAAAAAGAAAAAAACACTAACCTGGCCAAACAACCGCTTAGAACTTTCTCGCCCTCTGCGCATCCGGCTACTACGACCAATCCCCCTTCCACCGCCTGATTCCCGGCTTCATGATCCAAACC
>NZ_JAELTX010000579.1 GCF_016429065.1 Pedobacter sp. ASV17 | reverse complement strand
CTGCAGCCCATATCGTGCTCGTCGATTGATCTGCACACGAGCAGACATCCGAGCAATACCAGCTGACATTGATATTGGCAGACCATCTATTAACATGGCATAGTAAAAGTTGTAAAGAAATATGGTGGCCGCGGCGTGAGATATTTTGAACGACATGCCTACGACGTTTTGTACGTCTCTCTTCAAAAAATGATGCGCCATACTTGCATTGGCGCCACTGTCTGCAGTAGCCGAATGGCAGGCATTGAGAATAACCAGCGGTATACGATATCTCTTTACGATGCGAGCCACCATCAAAGCAGGAACAGGCTCGGTATCCTTTTCATCTTGTCCACCAGCCGCAATGGGGAACAGTCGTGGGCTGCTAAAATAGAGGATAGCAGTCTTCGTACCTTTACCTTTCCGGGTACCAATCTTGC
>NZ_JAELTX010000060.1 GCF_016429065.1 Pedobacter sp. ASV17 | reverse complement strand
TGTGCTTAGCCACTAGTTCCTAGTCCCTAAAAAAGCTTTCTTTTGTAATAAAAGAGAATAATCCAAAATATTAGTGAAATTTGAAGTTCAAAACCAGCCTATATGCAAGTATTAGTCATAGAAGATGAACAAAGAGTAGCCGAATTGATCCAAAAGGGGTTACAGGAACTTGGTTTTCAGGTTACCCTTGCCTACGATGGTGAGATGGGCAAAAAATTGGCCTTGTCCAAAACCTTTGATCTCATTTTGATGGATTTGATTTTACCAAAAATTAACGGCATTGACCTTTGCAAAGAAATTAGATTAAACTATCCCAACCTGCCCATCATTATGCTTACCGCTTTGGGAACCACCGACGATAAAGTAGAAGGTTTTGACGCTGGTGCAAACGATTATTTGGTGAAACCTTTCGACTTTAGGGAGCTTCATGCCAGAATAAGGGCTTTGGTGAAAAGAAATCAAAACTTAAACAACAACACCTTTAACCAAGGTTTCATTTTACGTTTTGCAGATCTGGAAATGAATTTGGAAACCAAATTGGTAAAAAGAAATAACGAAGCCATTAATTTAACGCCCAAAGAATTCCGTTTACTGGAGTACATGATGGGCAATGCAGAGAGGGTATTATCCAGAACCGAAATTGCCGAAAAGGTATGGGACACTTTCGACTCGGGCACTAACTTCATCGATGTGTACATTAACTATCTTCGAAAAAAAATAGATAAAAACCATTCCGTTAAATTGATCCATACCAAACCAGGAATGGGTTTCATCTTTAAAGAAGGTTAAAACCACACCGCCATGAAAATAAGCGTAAAACTTCTTTTGCTATACCTTGGCCTTTTTGCCGCACTACTATTGGCATTTGCAGTATTTATTTACGCTTATTCTGCCAAAAACAGAAAAAACCAATACTACAGCCACCTAAAAAGAGAAGCCATTACCAAGGCTAACTTACTTTTCGATGCCAAAGTACCGCCACAGGTATTGCAGCTTATTTATAAAAGTGCGCCCAATGCTTTATTTGAAGAAGAGGTTGCCATTTACGATACATCTTTTAACCTGCTATACCATGATGCTGTACAAATAGATAAAGTGAAGGAAAGTCGAAAAATGATTGACCAGATCATTCAGCAAAAAGAAATCACTTTTGAACAGGGATCCTTACAAATTGTAGGCTTAGTTTACCAGCACCATCATCAAACCTATATCCTTACTGCCGCCGCAAATGATAACTATGGCTTAATGCGTTTAAACGAATTAAAATATGCCCTCATGATCTCATTCATCATTATCATTAGCCTTACCGTTATTGCGGGTCATTATTTTGTGAGCAGAGCCTTAAAACCTGTAAAAGAGATTGTCAATAAAGTAGGGCAAATTACAGCCACCAACTTGCACAACAGAATACAAGTAAGCAACGAGAAAGATGAGATTGGGGAACTTGCCAATACTTTTAACCATATGCTTGATCGGCTGGAGCAATCTTTTGATAGTCAAAAAAGTTTTGTAAGTAATATTTCACATGAGTTAAGAACCCCTTTAGCCGCCATTGTTGGCGAACTTCAACTAGCGCTCATCAAAGAAAGAAGTATCGCCCAATATCAAGAAGTAATTGCCCTATCCTTAAATGATGCGCAAAGACTAGTGCGACTTTCCAACGGGTTGCTGGATTTAGCCAAAGCTAGTTACGACCAAAACACTATTGGCATGAAAACCCTGCGGGCCGACGAATTGTTAATGGATGCAAGGGATAGCGTGCTTAAAATTAATAACCACTACCGTGTAGAAGTTGAATTTGCGAGTGAAATAGACCGTGATGAAGACATTACCGTTAAAGGAAACGAATATCTGTTAAAGGTGGCCTTTATTAACCTGATGGAAAATGCCTGCAAGTTTTCTAAAAACCATCAGTGCGCTATAACCATCAATTTTAATGCTAATATGCTTATTTTAAGCTTTAAGGATACTGGCATCGGCATTCCTAAAAAAGACATCGAACATATTTTTGAACCGTTTTACCGCGGCCACAATAAAGATTTTAGTGCAGGCAATGGTATTGGCTTATCGTTAAGCAAAAAAATAATTGCCCTACACCAAGGCAACATCACCCTGCAATCGGAAGTTAATGTAGGAACTATTTTCCAAATCGAGATTCCGCATCTTTAGTTGTTTTACAACCTCTTCTTTCTTTTTAAGCTCTCCACTCCTACTCGTTTTTACCATAAGAACTATTTTTGATCGCTGCCATCCTTTCTAATGAATTTCTAATAAATTTCTGTTTCTCCTCTAACGGTCTATTAAAAAGGCAAACCATACTTTTGCCACATCATAAAAAAACAACAGAAAAAATGGACGCAGGCCCCAATTTATTCACAACAAATAAGAATGGTTTAACCGCCTAGCCAGTATAAAATTTCTTTTATGCTAGCTACTGGCATAATATGAAATTGATGACACTTTTAGACTTCACGCTCCGACTCACTATTGCTTTTATTTTAGGTGCTGCCATTGGTACCGAACGACAATGGCGCCAACGTATGGCTGGCCTACGCACCAATATGCTGGTAGGTTTAGGCGCCTGCATGTTTGTGCTTTTAGGCGTAAAAGTTGGTGGCGATGCCGCAGGCAGGGTAATTTCTTACGTGGTAAGCGGCATTGGTTTTTTGGGTGCTGGCGTGATCATGAAAGATGGTCTTAATGTACGTGGCCTAAATACCGCCGCCACCTTATGGTGCTCGGCCGCAGTTGGTGGCGCTTGTGGCATTGGCCTCATTACCGAAGCTGGCATTTTTACTGCTTTTATCATCATTACCCATTTATTCATGCGTCCAATAGGTGTAAAACTAAGTCGTTTGCCCGCTCCAGGCAATGATATTCCAGTAGCCTATGTCCTCATCATCAAATGTCGTCAGGATGTGGAAAACCACGTTAGAGTACTGCTATTGCAATTTACCACCAATGATAACAGCCTTCTACTGCGTTCCCTAAAAAGCACAGATGATGGAAATCCTTCTATCGCCATTATTACCGCCGAAATATTTGCCCATCATCAAGAAGATGCCCTTATGGAGAAAATTGCGGGCCGATTGACTATAGAGCAACAGGTTACCGAAGTGAGCTGGAATAAAGCTGGCCACGAAAACGATTTATAAACGAAATGATTACCCTACATCAATAGTGATATGAAAGCTGTAAAAACAATCAAAAATATTATTCCAGAAACTAAAAAGAAATGGCTAAACAGTGCGCAAGATGCAGCTAGCACAAGTTTGCAAAATGCATCTCGATCTGATGAGGATTTCTATTTTGCCATGTTTGACAGCAATGTCAACGGATTATCAGCCATGCAGTCCAAAGAGAAGCTACATCACTTTGGTTTAAATGAGGTACACCACGAAAAAGCACCTAGCTGGATCAAACAATTGCTACAGGCTTTTATCAACCCATTTATTGGCATTTTGCTCATCATTGCCATCATTTCCTTTATTTTAGATGTTTGGTTGGCTCCAACGGGCACCGAAGATTATAAAACGGTGACCATGGTAGGCATTATGGTAATGGCCAGTGCCTTACTGCGCTTTTTCCAGGAATACCGAAGCAACAAAGCCGCTGAACAGCTTAAAAGCATGGTTAAAACCACGGCTACCGTTTTAAGGAAAGACCTTGGCAAACAGGAAATAGACCTCAAAAAACTAGTACCCGGTGACATCATTATGCTTTCTGCGGGTGACATGATTCCCGCAGATTGTCGTTTAATCCAATCTAAAGATCTATTTGTAAGCCAATCAATGCTTACAGGCGAAGCCCTACCTGTAGAAAAACGAAACTTGGCCATTAGAAAAGCCGAAGAAAAACCAATCTTGGAACTGGATAATATTTGCTTTATGGGTACCAATGTAGTAAGTGGTACCGCTACCGCAATGGTGGTAAACACAGGCAACCAAACTTATTTTGGTTCATTAAGCAAAGAAATTGTGGGCAAACGTGCCGAAACCAGTTTTGATAAAGGGGTTAATAAAGTAAGTTTTTTGCTAATTCGTTTCATGATCGTAATGGTGCCTCTTATTTTCCTCATTAATGGTTTGATGAAAGGCAATTGGTGGGACGCCCTACTTTTCGCCATCGCAGTAGCGGTGGGCCTAACTCCAGAAATGCTACCTATGATTGTAACCGCTAACCTGGCTAAAGGTGCGGTAAACATGAGCAAGCACAAAGTAATTATCAAACGTTTAAATGCCATCCAAAATATTGGCGCAATGGACGTACTGTGCACCGATAAAACAGGTACCCTAACCATGGATAAAATTGTGCTCGAAAGGCACTTAAATATTTTTGGGGAAGACGATGATGAAGTATTGAAATGGGCCTATCTGAACAGTTACCATCAAACAGGTTTAAAAAACCTACTAGATGTGGCCATACTGGAACATGTAGAATTGCATGATTACCTTAATGTAAACCAAAGCTTTTTAAAGGTAGACGAAATTCCTTTCGATTTTCAACGCCGTAGGATGTCGGTAATTTTAAAACAGCGCAATGGCAAACAGCTACTTATTTGCAAAGGTGCGGTAGAAGAAATGCTTGACCTGTGTAGCCATGCTTTTGACCCAGGCGAAAACAAGGAACTACACATGGAGAGCGATCAAATTATCGCCATGGACCAAACCATACGCCAAATGATTATCGACACCTCTAAAAAACTTAATGCAGAGGGTTTACGGGTATTATTAGTGGCCATACGTGAATTTGATGACCGTGCTTTAAACTACACCATTGAAGATGAAAGCAAGATGGTTTTAACGGGCTTTATCGGTTTTCTTGATCCTGCCAAGCCATCGGCCAAAACCGCCATAGCCGCCTTACAGGAACTAGGTATTAACATTAAAGTACTTACTGGCGACAATGAAATAGTAACCAAAAAAATCTGTAAAGATGTAGGGATTCCCTTCAATCAAATTTTGATGGGTGCCCAAGTGGAGCAAATGACCGATACTGAGCTGCAGGAACAAATTGCCGAGGTCTCTATTTTAGCAAAGCTTAGTCCTACGCAAAAAGCTAGGGTGGTTAAAATACTACAGGCCAAAGGGCATACCGTAGGTTTTATGGGCGATGGCATTAATGATGCAGTTGCTTTAAGAGATGCCGATGTGGGAATTAGCGTAGATACTGCCGTGGATATTGCCAAAGAGAGTGCCGACATCATTTTATTGGAAAAAGATTTGATGGTATTGCGCAAAGGCGTGATTTACGGTCGTAGAACTTTTGGCAACATTATCAAGTACATTAAAATGACCGCCAGTAGCAATTTCGGCAATATGTTCAGCATGTTGGGTGCCAGTGCAATGCTGCCATTTTTACCTATGCTTCCCGTGCAACTGCTGATACAAAATTTGTTATACGATGTTTCCCAAATTTCCATCCCTTGGGATCACATGGACGAAGACTTTATCAAAGCCCCCAAAAAGTGGGACGCTTCGGGCATTACAAGATTTATGTTGTACATAGGTCCCATTAGTTCCATTTTTGATTATGCCATGTTCGCCGTAATGTTTTTTGTTTTTAAAGCCAATAGTCCAGCGCACCAAACACTTTTCCAAAGCGGTTGGTTTATAGAAGGTTTACTATCGCAAACATTGATTGTACACATGATCAGGACTAAAAAAATCCCCTTCATACAAAGCTGGGCGACAAAACCTGTGGTAGCACTTACTTCGCTCATTATGCTGATTGGAATACTTATTCCGTTTTCACCATTTGCAAGTACTTTAAAACTGGAACCACTTCCGTTAGCTTATTTCCCTTGGTTAATTGCCATATTAGTGAGCTATTGTTTATTAACGCAGTACATTAAAACCCTTTACATCAGAAGGTTTAAGCAGTGGCTTTAGGTGAGTTTTGAGTTTTGAGTTATGGGCTTTGAGTTGAGGGTTATTAGCATTCACAATCAATCGTGCGTCATCCCGACCACGCAGTAGCTGCGAAGCAAATTTATTTCGGGATCTTGATGCCATAGCAGGTTTTTCTTTTATATGCTTTAAGATTCCCACCTACGTGGGAAGGACGTTCTATTGAAAGGACAGCGACAAGACTTAAGAAGTTTAACTGTTTTCAAAAGTAAAGTTGAAGACTTACGAAGTTTTAGAAACTTCGTAAGTCTGTATCTACAATGCGGGAATGACGCACGGATAAAGGATAAGTGTCATTTAACTCGCAAACTACAACTCATAACCTTCAACTTATAACTCGCAACTCACAACCCTACTTCTCCAAATAATCCAAAGCAAACTGAAGCCAATCTTGCACGCTTTTATCTATATAAAGATCTGGTTGAAGACCTATGTTATCGATAGGATAATCTGGTAATCTTAATGAACGATAGGTAGGTAATTGCAGCAT
Source organism: Pedobacter sp. ASV17 (assembly GCF_016429065.1). Lineage (GTDB taxonomy): Bacteria > Bacteroidota > Bacteroidia > Sphingobacteriales > Sphingobacteriaceae > Pedobacter. The sequence goes on along the minus strand of NZ_JAELTX010000060.1, from coordinate 26,391 downwards.
ATATTCTGGGCAGCCAAAATTAAAAAACCTTGCAGAAGCATAATCCAAGCCACCAGAAGTGACATTGCCCATTACTTTCACTTTCTTGCTTTGTTTGCATTTCATGACAAAGCTTTCAGCAGAGCTTCCTACCCTTTTATCTGTTAACACAAGAATTTGACTCGGGCTTTTTGCTGATAGGTCAACTTTTTGCACAGAGAATGCTTGATCGCCTACATTCACAAATTTTCCTTTATTTTTCTCGTAAAGCGCAATCCATCTTTTCACCATTTCTATCTCCTCTTGCTTTGTCTTGTCTTGTTCTACAGTTTTAATGTAAGTGCCAAGCCCATCAATCAACGTTTGCGTTGCCAAATATTCAACGCCCATGCTTCTGATAGAATTGGTCATGATGTAAGGCAATAGCATTTGATAGGCGTTATCCGTTCCTCCCGAATTTCCTCTCACATCGATAATCAAATTGGTACTTGCTTCAATTAACGATCTATTATTACTCACTAACTCCTCAATAATTTTCACAAAAGGATAATCGAAAGAGGGCAAGGTAATCAAGGTTGTTTTGGCACTAAGCTGACGTATTCCAAATCCGTTAAACTCTCCTACCTTTTTCCTGATGAGCTCTTCTGTTAAACGAGCAGAAGGATTTTCCTTGATAAAAACAGCTCTGGCCTCTTTAAAGTAAATAATGCTGTTATCGTAAATCTCGTAAGTGCCTGTCTTTAGCTTTTTGTCGAAAGCATAAAACTCGAACTTACCATTGGGAAACAGCTTGAATTTAGTTTCCTTAACTTGCCAAAAGTTAGATTTAGCACTTACCACAAAGCCCACATAAGTACCATCATTGTTTTTGCTCACGCCAATTTCATAACTTACCCCACCTGTCCATTCAAATTTGTTTTTCCAGATCCCTTCGATAGGATCTTTGGTCCTTTTCAGCTTTTCACGAAACTGCTCTATATCTATCTTAACCAGTTCCGTACTTATTGCACCTTTTGTATTGATCGTAGTTGCAGGATTGATCCAAATATGTCCATCTCTAAAGAAAGCAGTATACTTTTTCAAGATTTCAAAACAGCTTGCCTTTTCGGTATTGGTTGCCTGCTCCGTTAGTTTCTCTTTAAAGCTAGTGTACAGTATTTTGTCTTTGGTTTTTTCTTCAAAACCAGGATACTCGTTTTCTATTTTTACCACTAGTTTCTTTAAGGCATCACTACAATTACAGATACTGTCTTGTGCATAAAGATGGTTTAGAGCGAAAAAAAAGACGATGAAAAGAATTGCTTTAAGTTTCATTGTTTACGGTGTGTTTATCCCGCAAAGAAAACCTTAATGAGCCATATAAAATTGTAAAAATCATTCAGCCTACTTGCTGTCGCAAATCCACAAGAAGCCATTTTGTTGGGGAGAGAGCCGGTCCAGTAAGTGCTTTGGCGAGTATCCAGAGAACCGTTTAAAGTCTTTAATAAAATGTGCCTGATCGTAGTATTCGTCAAGATAAGCCCTGTCAGCAGCAGTATTTTGCGGATAAATCATTTTATTCAATACCGAGCGAAAGCGCTTTGTTTTGAGGTAAGTTTTGGGATTTTGTCCTAAGTGGTTTTTAAACAAACGAAACAGTGAGGGTTCGCTCAACTCGAGTTTGTGGGCAAGCGTCTCTACCAGTAGCCCTTCGTCATTACTGTTCGAAATTAACCATAGTGCTTCTTTAAGTTTGGTTGGAATATCATTGTTTATGTTTTTCAACAACAATAGTTCAATCATTTTAGCCCTTTCCTCAAAACACTCCTCAGCAAATACTTGCTCCAGGAAAAAAGCATTCTTCCTCGAAAAAATTTCTTCAAAAACATTACTCGAAGTCATTAAATCATCATAGGATTCGGCGGTAAAAGCTCGCAAAGCTGCTGGATGAAAAACAATACAAATTTGATCGAGACTGCCATAAATATTTACTTGAAACGGGTTTTTATGAAATGCATAAAACCTGCTCGAAAAACTGTTATTTCCAACGGCAACGACACAGTTGTTTGAAGAGGAATCTTTGACGTAAAGGACATTGTTTTGCTTGTATAAAGCAAGGCATAAATTGTTATTAGGAAAAGTGATATAATTCAGTGCCTGATCATCGGGCTTGCTGAAAAACAGAAAATACTGCACGTATCTCTTTAGCATTTCATTTTTCGGCCTGATTACAACTGAATGCATCTTTTTGATTTAACTTTTCCACAAATATAAAATGGTGTATGCGTAAATACCAAAGCCTTGGAAAAAATAAAAGATATTGGCTATTATTGGTAACATTCTAATCTAAATACCATCTTATTGCAAACCAATTGATATGAGGTATTTACTTTTCGTTGTTTTGATGGCTTGGCAAGTTGCTTCTGCCCAAATAAAAAACTTAACCCCAAAAAGCGACTCGCTTGTACAAGTCTACCAAATAACCAATGGACCAGGCATTGCGGTGAATGTGATCCAAAACGGCAAAGTGTTTTACCAAAAACAGGTTGGACTTGCCAACTTGGAATATCAAATTCCCATTAGTGATTCTACGACCTTTCATATTGCCTCAGTATCTAAGCAATTCACTGTTTTTGCCGCCATGCTATTAGAAAGCAGAGGCAAGCTATCTATGGATGATGACATTAAAAAATACCTTCCAGAGCTTAAAGCCATTCCTTACACCGTTACTTTAAGACAGTTGGCCAACCATACCCATGGCTTTGCCAACACCTTTGAATTGGCTCAGTTGATTGGTATTAGTCCAGATGAGGTGATGACGCATCCTAAAATGATGAGGATTTTGCTTCAACAAAAACAACTCAATTTTGAACCTGGCACACAGTTTCAATACAACAATACGGGCTTTACCCTATTGGCCGAAATTGTGGAAAGGGTGTCGGGAATGCCTTTTGCGGCTTTTGCCAAAAAGGAAATTTTCGAGCCGTTACACATGAACCATACTGTGGTGTTCGACAATAATGCCATCATAGTTCCCAACAAGGCTTACGCTTATCGTAAAACCAAGAAAGGTTTTGAAAAAACACCTTACAATTATTCAGTAATTGGTGGTTCTGGCATTAACACCACTCCCCATGATTTGGCACTTTGGGCCATGAACTTTATTGAACCTAAAATAGGCAGCCAAAAGATTGTTGACGAAATGAAAAAACCTAGTCATTTGAAAAATGGCACCCAAATTCCTTATGGTTTGGGCGTAGAAACCAAAAACTACAAAGGTTTAGAAGTTGTTTTTCATGGTGGTGGCGATGCAGGTTATCGCTCTTACTTGATGAGTATCCCTAAACTGCAATTTGCTATAGTGATGATGGGCAACATCGAATCATTTAACCCTTTAGATTTAGCCTACAACCTTGCCGATTTATATCTAAAGGATCATTTGGAGACTCCAAAGCCCATAAAACTTCCTCAATACAATACCCCACAGCTACAAAAATGGGAAGGTGACTATGAGGTTTTCCCTGGTTCCTTTTTTACCTTAAAAGCGAAAAACGATAGTTTGTTTATTCATCCATTTGGCCAAAAGGACATGTACCCCCTCCCCTTAGCTGGCGATAGTACTTTTACTTATCCTTACGTGGCGCACAGCAAATTCGTTTTCGGCAAAGCAGGGCTGAAATGGCATTTTTCTGACTTTGCCTACCCTTGTAAAAGGGTTAAACTAGTTTTGCCAAAAGTCGTAAAACTAGAAGATTTCACAGGTGTTTTTTGGAATGAAGCACTTAATACCAGTTACCGCATGACCATTAAAAATAATCAATTGGTGGCTACCCATTCCCTAAATAACGACATTGCGTTGAACCCGCTTGCAAAGGATGAGTTTTATGCTGGGGCTGGCTTCTTTGGAAAAGTAAAGTTTATCCGCAACAAGGAAAATAAGATCATTGCTTTTCAACTTTCTGGACAGAATTTGAATGATATTAGTTTTGTGAAGGTGAAGTAAAGCACTGACATTCATCAGCGATTCTCTCTCCCTAGAGGGAGAGATACCGATTATATTGGGAGAGAGGGGCTATTCGTCATACTAACTCGGATTTGCTAAAGCTGAAGACTTACGAAGTTTAACTTTAATTGTTCATTGTTTTCAAAAGTAAAGTTGAAGACTTACGAAGTTTTAGAAACTTCGTAAGTCTTGGTTCTGTAACCCCAACTTGGCGCAAGTCTTGCGCTTAGGTTTCGGTGAGGATGACTTCTGCCGTTAAGCAATATCTATAATTTTACTTTGGGTTGTTCTCTCTTCTGGGTAGTTTTAACGAAAGCCCAAGTCAGGCCTTTGATCTGTTTTTGCGATAAGACTTGCACTAATGGGGAGCAGCAGTTTTCTTTGCTTCAAACCCAATTGGTTGGACGGTAGGAGCTGTAGCACCAACCTACTCTGTTGTTACCACAGTTTATGACGCAAGCAGAGAACAATAATAAATAAAGATGAAAAAAATATATTATAAAATAATGATTAGTTCAATTTATACCGCTCAACACAATGGATTTATGAGTGATATATGGAAATTTGCTTCGGGAATATACTTTGCTTTTGCAACTTCTATATACCTTACGTTTATTTATTTACTTTTAAATAATTATATTATTAAAAACAAACTTAATTTTCTTATTCTTCAAATTTCTTCAGTAAAACATTACAATTCTGTCTTAAATATAACCCTATATCTCATAACTCCTATCATGCTCTTACATTATTACCTATTTCTTTCAGGCGATAAGTATAAAGCTTTAATCAAACAGTATAAAAAACAATACAGTAAAAAAATGTTTGCTTGGTATTTTATGTTGTCATTCCTAGTCTTATTTATTTGTTTGTTCCTAAACCCTAATGTTTAATATAAAAAACCAACTTAGTGCTCAGAATGGGATAAAGGTAGATGGGAATTTGCTAAAGGTGGAAAAAAAATAAATTAAAATGACTGAATTTTATAAGCAGTTTTTCTGCGAAATGAATCAAAACTATTCTCTAATCATAGAGGATGATGGTCGGGTGGCCTATGCTTATCTACTTTTTTGTGAAGAGATTATTGGAGATTTATGGTTATCTTAATCAAGAAAACACACAATAGTCACAAGTGGACGCTTGCGCCAGAATGGGGGCAACTAATGTTAGAATGATAGATCCCAAAACAGGTAAAACAGTAATAGCAGATGCTGTATCATCAAGTGGACATCCTGTAGAATTAAAACCAAATACACCATCAGGCAGAGCTCAAGGAGCAAGGCAATTACCTCAATATGAGAGGGCAACTGGTACTAATGGTAGAGTTATATATTATAATCCTTTTAAACAATGAAGATAGTTAACTTTAATAATGGTATTAAGTTAAAAATTCCAAATGATTGGAAATCGGAGGAAAGTGATGGTTTGGTTGCTTTGTATGATCCTGAGAATGGAGTTGGGGCATTGCAGCTATCTTCCTACAACATAGGGGCGGCCTCCCCGACCGATGTATCTAAAGAACTCGAAAGCTATCTAGAAGACAAGTATGAAAATATCGTTGTTAAAGCTATAGATGGGCATGCTTATTCTAGTGTAGAAGATGAAGACGGAATATACTGGCGATATTGGCTCTTTTTAAAAGATGTAATTGCGATATTTGTTTCTTACAATTGTGATAAGTCTGATAAGGGTGTCGAAGACAGTCTTGTAGAAAAAATAATACACTCTATTAATTGCCCCCCTCCTTTCTAGCGCAAGCATTAGCGTAGAGGTGCTTGTGCTACAGATTTAGGATATTAATAATAGTAATTATAAAGAGCAGGCAATTAATTGTCCGCTCTTTTTTTAAGATTATCATTTTACTTTGGATTATTCTGTCCTCTGGACAGCTTTAACTAAAGTACAAGTCCGTCTTTGTTCTTTCTAGTGCTATATACTTATGCCAAAGGGGCTCTAGTCGTCATCCCGAATTTATTTCGGGATCGTAATGCTGCAGTAGGTTTTCCTTTTATATGCTTTAAGGTTCCCGCCTACGCGGGAAGGACGTTCTATTGAAGGGAAAATGCCAAGACTTACGAAGTTTTAAAAACTTCGTAAGTCTTTATCTACAACGCGGGAATGACGCATGGGTGAAAGGTAAGTGAAAAAGCACCTACACAACAAAACCCACCAAACTATATAAAAGCATAGCTGTAGGTGGGTTTAAGGGTGCGGATAATAAAGATTTTAAATTTATTGAGGCTTTGTTTTTCTCTTTCTACTTCGAAACTCGGTAGCTACTTTGACACGTATCACCGACTGAATTTCGTTGTAAAGCACAGCACTCTGCTCGGCTTTGCTCAACATGCTATTGGCACGTTCATAAGCCTGTTGCAGTTCATGCAGTACTTCACGCCAACTTGAACTTCCTTCTTTTCCTTCGCTTAGCGCTACCAAACCATCTACCAGTCTTTTATGTATCGCTCTGTCTATTCCTATTGCCAAATCACTTCCTTTATTAATTTTCAAAGCGCCTATCAAAAAACAGGCGCTTCGAAAGACTTTATTTCAAAAACACCTTTCTAACCGCTTTATTAGCAGCATCAAGGATATAGATATTGCCATCCTTATCCATTGCAATATCCGCCATACGATCAAGCTTAGCGGTAGCTAATGTGCCATCAGCATAGCCAGATGAAGCTTTAAATACGGTTGTTACCATTCTGGTATTAACATTTAGCTCTCTGATGCTATAATTTGATCCATCGCCAACATATAGGGTATTGGCATCTTTAAAAATGACACCTCCTGATATCGTATTGAACCTAGCATTAGACCCCACTCCATCAACATAGCCAAGGTCAGGCCAACCTGCGAAATTAATATCCTGTCCGCCAGTTGCTGCTACCTTAATCACAGTATTATTACTTCCAGTACCCTGATCTGAATAAAAAATGTTACCGGCTGCATCTACCGCCGAACGGGTAGCCGCCCAACTTGGTCCTACAATTCTGTTAGCAGTTCCAGTAATATTTACTTTATACATCCCGCTAAACAGCGCATTGTTATTTACGTACAGATTACCAGCATTGTCTAAGCTGATCATTCCAGGAGAAAATGCCAAAGCCATGGTGGTGATTTGACCAGAAGCCGTAATTTTCTTGATGTGATTTCTTGTTCTGTCGCTCACAAAAATGGTATTATCCTTATCAATCACAATACCATACGGGTTATCAAAATCAACGTTAGTACCATTAGCCTGTAATATACTTACCGTTCCTGTTGGCGTAACTTTCTTAACCACCTTGTTTTGTGGATCAACCACATATACATTGCCATTGCCATCAACCGCTAGTGCTGTGGTAAATGAACCAAAAGCTGTACTGCCTGGCCCACCAGCTAAGGTGCTCATTCCCGCTCTTCTAAATTCTTTTGGTGCAGTAGCTTCCTGTCCATTCACCTGAATTTTAACCTCACCAGTACTTACCGTTGCAGGAGCAGTTAAAGTGATGCTGTTTTCTGTAGCCGATTTTATGGTAGCCAATGCACCATTAAAATAAACTTTATTGTCTGCAGCCGCAGTGCTAAATCCCGAACCTCTCACTACAATTTCGGTACCCGCTAAACCATTATCAGGGCTTATAGAACTAATACCCAAGGTTTGATCTTTAAATTGAGGACCATTGGTGGCTTGATCATTTACCACCACACGTACCACCCCACTTCCCGTTCCACCCGGAATATTCAATTTTATTTCGGTAGCCGAGGCAGATTTTATCGGCACTTCTACATTGTTGATGAATACCTTATTTTCATCTAACACGGGGCTAAACACACTACCTGTAATGGCCATTTCAACCCCTCTTGGTCCACTTAATGGCGATACGAATTGGATGACCGGAAACGAAACCACGGTAAATGCTGGTCCAATTGTTTTTTGTCCGTTAATATCAACCGTTAACGGTCCAGTGCTTACGCCATCTGGTGCTATGACTACGATTTTTTCCTTCGTGGCCTCTACTACAGTGGCCAGTTTACCATTAAAATTAACCACATTACCTACTAAAGTCTCTTCAAAACCTACACCGTTAATGGTTACTCTGGTATTTTTTCCTCCTGTTAAAGGTTTAATACTGCTAATCGCTTGGTAAGTAAAGTTCTGCCCTTTTGCTTCTTTGCCATTTATCTTTACGGTGATAGGGCCAAAACCTGCATCAGCAGGAACTTCGGCCACAATAATGGTTTCACTAACGCTGACCACTATTGCTGGTTTACCATTAATTAATACCTGAACTGGATTAGCCGTGCTGCCAAATCCCTCACCTGTAATTCTAATTTGCGAACCCGCTGGTCCGTTAGCTGGTGATACTTCCCTAACGCTCAAATCCTGATAGAGGTACTGCCCTACTTCATAAGTTTGGCTATTGTATTTAACAGATAAGGCACCACTTGTTCCTCCCTCAGGCATCCTTACGACCAATCTGTTGGGCGTAGCACTAATGACTTCTGCATTTTTTCCTGCAACCGTAGCGCTATACTTTTCGATGGCTATTCCAAAACCTTCGCCTTCTATATTTACTAAAGTTCCTGCATTTCCGCTATTGGGATAATAGCTCGAAATTTTAAAAGCGACCACAGGCTCTTCATTCTTGTCTTTTTTACAGCTACTGATCACGATCAGCAACATACTCAGCAGACAAATGCCCAGTTTTTGTTTGATTATCATTCTCATTTGACGATTTATCTATTTGTTAAAAACTATATCTTAAACCAATTTGCATTTGCACCCTCGATCCAAAATAATCGATACTATAGGGTTGACCGGGGTTATTAAATGTAAACACCGGATAATTGCCCGCATTTTGTTGCGGCGGGAAAAGGGTTGGCGTTAAACCAACGCTACTGGTTGAGTTGAAAGTGTTTGGTGAGAAATATTGGATACCCCAATCTTTATTGATCAGATTGGTTAAGTTGATGATATCAGCACTCAAGCTCAATGATTGCTTTTTTGAATTGCTCACAAAAATTTCATGCGCCAAATGTAAATCGGCTTGGATATTCCAAGGGGTGCGTGCCTGGTTACGTTCGGTAAACATTCCGCGTCTGCTACTCAGGTATTTATTCCCATCAATAAACTGATTAAATGCCGCCGCTTGTTGTTGGGCTGTAGCAGTAGGAATATCCTTAAAATAGTTCACTGCTTCTGCTGCCAATGGGATGTAGGCCAAACTCACCTGTTGCGACAAACCTTGGATACTGTTGTTTACAATACCATAGCTAAAAGGACTTCCCGATTGTGCACTGAAGAATAAGCTTGCTGTTGTTTTTCCCGCTTTTAACCATTGTTTGGTATAGCTCACACTAGAAACAATACGGTTACGGATATCGAAGTTACTATAGGCCAAACCTGGATTGTTTGGTACCAAAGCTTGGTTTAACTGCCAGTTACTTTCCATGGAGTTACGTACACCATTGCTTAAATCTTTTGATCTGCCGTAGGTATAGGATGCCGTAAAATTCAACGCATCTATGGTTTTAGAAATGGTTCCAGTTAAACTGTAACGATATCCCTGATCGGTATTACTTAACAAGTAGATGTTAGAAAAACGTGGGTCAACCGTTCCACTGTAAACAGGTTGTTGCTTTTCTTTATCATAACCATAATAAAGTGGATTATCCTTGGTGTTCAATTGTTGGAACAATACATCTTTGATATTTTTCGTGTACATTCCCTCTACCGTAAAGCGCCAGTTACTAGGGCTTTCATAGTCTACCCCAACGCTTGAACGGAAAACCTGCGGCATTACAAAGCCATTGTCTACTAAATCTATTTGTGTACGACCGCTGTTTGGATCGTTAATTACCGCTCCGTTTTGTTGAATGAAATTACCAATTCCATTGGCACTAGGTCTAATGGCATCGCTACCAGGTACAAAAGGCTGCTGGTCTGCACGCTGATCAAATGCACCAAAATTATTTCCGGTGTTGTAATAGGCATAGGCCAACCAAGCAAAAGGGATTCTGCCTGTAAATAAACCAACGCCCCCACGAACAATCAGTTTTTGATTGCCCAGTACATCATAACGGAAACCTAAACGCGGCGAAAGCTGCACTTTGTTTAAGAATTTATTTTCGATACGATTAAGTGGTGTATAGGTATAGGTAGTGCCAAAATTAGGATCAGCCAAAATATCTTGAACTTTGGTACTTAAAGTAGGCATGGTAGGCAAATGGGCAAAATCAGCCCTTAAGCCTGGGGTTACTTTTAATTTATCGCTTACGCGGATTTCATCCTGAACGTATAAACTATACATATTCACGTTAAAATCGGCAGCGGGATTGTTCAACAGGTAATCTCTGCTGTTATTGGTATAATTGTAGGTGCCTCTTACACGATAAGGGTTATTGGCCACAAAATCTTCGATGCTCAAATAATCAACACGACCATTCCATGCATTAGCAAAACCATATTTGATATTGTAAAGTTCATTATGTGTACCAAACGTGAATTTATGACGGCCTTTTGTCCAGTTCAAGTTTGCGGTAACTTCCCATGTTTGTTGTTTCATGTTAAAGATACTGGCTTCCCTATCTGTACCTAAGTAAATGGTACTTCCCGGTGTACGTCCCATAATTTGAACTTGTGGAAGTGTTGGGTCGCTCAATGGATTTCTGCTATCGGCTACATGGGTAAAACCAACCAATACATTTCCAGAAAGCTCATTATTGAAACGGCTTTTTAACTCGGCCACGGTACTGGTTTGGTTATTTTCCTGCTCAAAAGCCATGCTGCTGAAACGAAAATCCTGTTGATCGCGGTCCATGTGCGTAGCCTTACTAAAAATGGTATTGTTACGTACGGCCAATTGGTGCTTATCGTTAATGTTCCAGTCAAGCCTGTTAAAGAATTTCTTCGATTTGCTAGAGTTGGTGTATACGCCTGCGGTACCTACGTTGAAAATATTGCCATAACGGTTTTGTGCCACACTTGCAATGTTATTGGCATCGGCTACACTTAGGATATGAGCAGTTTCTGCCGTACCTACCAGTAATTGCGTAGGGTCCTGACGGTGCGTAATTTCCTCATTGGTAAAAAAGAACAATTTGTTTTTGATGATTGGGAAACCCAAACGGAAACCTGCCTGATAGTCTTGGAAATCGTTGTTCATCTTTCCCAAAGCGCCTACACGATCATTTCCGGTAAGGGTCGCATTTCTTCCGAAACCATATACTGAACCACTTACCTTATTGGTACCACTACGGGTAACCGCGTTCACAGATCCACCAGTAAAGTTTCCAATCTTCACATCAAATGGCGCTAAATAAACCTGCATGTCTTCAATAGCATCTAATGATACAGGATTGGTACGTGTACTACTTCCCGTCATGCCCGAAGTACCAGTTTGTCCACCCAATGAGGGGCTGAAACCAATAGCATCATTATTCACGGCACCATCAATGGTGACGTTGTTATACCTAAAGTTGGCACCGCCAAAACTATTGTCTTTACTTACTTGAGGTGTTGAGCGGGTTACATCTGTTAAACTTCTGTTGATGGTAGGCATGTTGCGAACCTGCTCAGCACTGATATTCTTGCCTGTTCCAAAGTTATCGGCCTTTTGACGGGCAACTGTGCCTTTTACCACTACCGTGTTTAATTGTTGCGCATTGTCTTGCAGTACAAAATCCAGTTGTTGGCTTCCGCCCAAGCGCACGGCGATGTCGTCACGTACTTCATTTTTCATCCCCGTAAGGGATACCGTTACCGAATAAGGGGAACCAATACGAAGGTTATTGAGGAAATAACGTCCATCCGCATCAGCAGCAACGCCATAACGTGTCCCCGAAGGAGTATGTACCGCCACTACTGTAGCGCCCGGTATAGGTTGGCCTTTGGCATCCTTTACCTGCCCAGTTAATGAACCACTTGTTTCTTGCGCTACTCCTCGAAATGAAATGAGCAGCAAAGCAAAGCCACATAAAATCATGATCCCATGGCGTAAAAAGGCACTAAAATTTAGTGTCGATAGCCGAGGCATCGTATATATATCTTTCTTCATTTGTTTTCTTTTTGAACCTAATAGGATCGATTATTGCGTAATTTTTAGTGCTGCATCGATGATATGCAATACTCCATTTCCTGTGAGGATATCCTGTTTCTGCAATTTTACATCGGCAGTATTTCCAATTCCCCTTAAACTAATGCTATCAAAAGTGGTACTTGCAAAGGAGGCACGTTCTAGCTTAATGTTTACCGAATTTCCGTCGAGCATGGCTTGTACACTTGCATTTGATGGTCCTGCACTCAACACATAATCGTAAATGAAACGACGATCTTTTACGATATGGTAGTTTACCAATCGCTTTAGCTCCTCTATGTCGGTAGTATTAATTTGCTGTACACTGGTGTATCCCAAAGCTTGCATAGCCGCATTAGTTGGTGCAAAAATGGTATAAGGTCCTGCGCCGTTAATAGTTGTCAATACTCCCGACCTGCTCAATGCCTGTGAAAAAAGGGTAATACTTGATTCGGCAGCGATGGCATCGCCCAAAAAGTCATGCAGGTATGGGGTTAATACCCTGTTGGTCACCTGAATTAAACCATTAGATGCAGGGACGTTTTTAGACAATACCCTTGCGCCATTTAAAGTCAATACGGTATCTGCTCCTTTGATCCAGTGGGTGGCATATATTTTACCTCCACGTGAGCGCAGTTCTTGGTTGAATAGAAATGGTAATCTATTGAGTTCATATTTTCCATCAAGAATATGGTAATTGGCAATACGAGAGATAATGGTTGGATTAGCGGTTAACACACCTACCGGTCCATTATAGCCGGCTGCCGAAAACGCCGCATCTGAAGGAACCAAAGCGGTATAAGGTCCGTTACCCTGCAAATACTTATCTACCCCACTTCTTTTGATAGCCGCATTAAAAGCAGAAAGGTTAAAGTTATCTGCAATCACCAGGTTGATCTTATTGTTATCGAAATCACTTAGCGTTTTTTCTTTGCTACATGACCAGCCCAAAACGGCAATCAAAAGCAAGCATAAACTGCTGTAAGCTTTATATATATGTTTCATGGTTTACTTGAGTTTAAAGCCTTTTGGAAAAAGCAGGTGATCAATGACGTGGATTGGGCCGTTCATGGTATTGATATCGGTTTGGGTTACACTAGCCGCCGTATGTTCGCTACCTTTCACTTTTACTTTTACGGTATTCCCGTCAAGTGAAAATTCTAACGGCATTTTATAACCGTACTTGGGCGAAGCAGATCCTCCAATATTAACATAGTACTCGTTAAGCAAGTTAGGTTGCAGATCGTTGCTGAAAAACACAGTAGCATTAGGAGCCCCCAAACCATAGCTAGGATCTTTAGTACCAAACATCCGTCCCCAATCACGGTGATAGGTCATTACGCTATCCATTGGGTAACTACCAGCCCCTTGAAAAGTGTTGTCGTCAAAACGTACTCCCTCGCCACGTTCATTAAATTTAATAACGTCGGCAGCGGTTTGGAAACCTGCTTTACGAAAAGCGTCGTCAGTGGGTGCAAACATGGTGGTTACGTCTACATTTTTACCAACAAAACCAGGATACGGAGGCCTGTTTAAAGCCCAGCCTATTTCATAATACTTCCTTTCGGTAGCATAAACGGTTTTAATTTCCTCAGCGTCGGGTTTGTAACCAAAAAAAGGTTCAATGTCACTGGCTATTTTTTCAATATACAGTTCATCGGCCATGCGTTGGGCTTCTAAAAAAATAGTGAATCTTCCATCTTCCTCTAAAGTTTTTAAAGCCGATTTATGTGCTTTTTCGATGGCTTTATCTATCACATAAAGTGCTCCATCCTTTGCTTGTGTATAGTTGACCTTACCCATATTTTTACCATTGATCAATAGCTCATCGTTTTTAAGTGCTACATAATGCCTGTAGTAATAAAGGTCATATTGTTGCTGCCCAGTACCATCGCCTTCATAGTATGCGGCGTAAAGCCCAGGACGGTTCAGCATACTTTTAACCATGCTACTTTCATTACGACCAGCAAGGTTTTCTTTTGACAAGTCTCCAATACTGGTGTAAAACATCATTAAACTATCCACTTCGTTTACGGGCATTTGGGCAATGACATTTGCAGAAAGGCCCGCACTTTGCATCGCGGCATCGCTCAACGCAAATACCGTGTACGATACCTTTGCACCTTTTTCCTTTAATAAGGTTTTAATGTTACTTTTTTGCCATGCGGTAAAAAAAATCTTTGCAGAGGATGCCGTTAATAGTTCTTCAACCGTTTTTGTAGCATTATTTACGTAAGGCACTTGTGCTCCTTCTGGGTCGGGCATGAATTCTGTTTTTCTACAGGCCCCAAGCATCACCGCTATGATGGCACAACAGCACAGGACAATTGTATATCTAAGTTTTTTCATGATGTTTTGTCTATTTTTTTAAGGCTTGAGCAGGGGTTACCAATCCATCGTTGAGGTAATGAACCAAGCCATTACTACATAGGTTATCTACCTTGTGATAAAAATTACTGCTGATCGTTTTTATAATTTGAGGAAATGGCACACCTCCATCCTTTAGCATTAATTGATAATTCAATGAAGCCCCGCTATTTTCTGGAAAAGTGACAAACTCCATCTGGTGGTCATCATCTTTGAGGGTATAGTTAAAATATCCACCAGAATTAATCAATGTAAAAATTTGGGAGTCGGAGATAAAGAAATGTCTATCATAAAGAATATAAGCTCCAAATAAACGGCTACCTAGGTATAGATTTTTATCAAGCTGATCCAGCGAGGCACTGGTGATCCCAACTTTTGCAAGTGCCGCATTATCAGGCGCAAAAATGGTGAAAGGTCCAGGGCCACTTAACTGTTCCCACAAATCAAACTTTTTGAGACCTTTTACAAAAACCGTATAATCTTTATGATTGCCTAACCATTGTTGTACGGTTGACTTAAAGTTAGGTTTCATTACCTTGCTTAGCACATGAAGTGTTCCATTGGATATGGTCACATCTTTGCGTGAAGCAAAGGCTCCACTAAAATATAAGTAGTTACCCGCTGCACCACCATTTTGATTGGTTGAGGCCAGAGAGGCATAAAGTTCGGTACCTTCAAGTGTTGCATAACGAACATCTACCCCATTACTTGGAATACTGCTCAGCCTTAGCAATCGAGGTAAGATATGGTAGCCGATCACTTTTTTCAGCGTATCCTGATTGAGCTTATCAAAATCAGAGGCATTAAAGATTCCGATGGCATTGAATGCATCATCAGTAGGTGCCAAAACGGTAAAAGGTCCAGGACCATTCAATTGATCGGCATATCCTGTTTTCAGTAACGCTGCATGAAATAGGCGAAGTTCATAGTTGTTCTTCACAAAATCAGTTGCCGCACGTACATTTTCATTGGGTTTTGCAACTTCTAGGTCATCGTGCTTACATGATGCCAAGAATAGCAGTGGTAATCCGAAAGCAGCGAGGAGAACGGCTTTTAAAGTAACCGACCATGCAATCCCTCGGGAGAAAAATATTGTTTGTTTCATCTTCTTCATGATTAATAAATAGGCGGTGCGTATTTCCTTTGAATGGTGGTGAGATAAACCTTGCCATTGACCACCTCGATGGTATTTACTGTAGCAAAAGTTTTAGGATTATTTACCCCAGAGTGTATGTTCACATTCAAATTAGGCAAGTAGGCATTGCTAACATTGGAGGTTAATTTAACCTTGCCATTTAAGAGGCAATTTACCGCAGCCCAGTTTGATCCAGTTTCGGTTTCACTAGGGAAAAAAGGATTGTTACTAATGTCCATCCCAGGGACAAAGAAATCAAAGCGTTGCCAGATATTAGTAGTGATGCCATTGCCTTTAGCACTTGCCCATAATGGGAAACTTACATAAGGGCTCACTGCATTGGTAGAGGTATTGAGTTTAACATTTGTTAAATATTTCCCTTTAAAACCAGGTACGGTAGGTCCAAAATAATTAAGATCATCCTGACTTTCGTACAAGCTCAAGTATACGTTCATTTCATCCTTTATCCCAGCTTTAAAAGTACCCAGTCCCTCGCTTTGATCTTTTAAAGAAGCATCAGCTTGCCAAAAACCTTTGGCACTCATGTTATAAAAGTTCACATAAACCAAAGAATCGGAAAGAGAAAGCTTATGGAAATTTTCCTGTCTTAACAATACGCCTGTTTTCTTGGTCACAAAATCCTTTTGCAACAAATGCAAGGTATACACCTCTTTACTGGTCAAATTAATAGTGGTATCAATCAGGATATCTTTTTTCAGTGCATCTTCCAATTGGAAAAACGGAATGGTGTTTTTAGGTCTATAAGCAAATACTACCCTTACCTTACCCGATGGTACCTGTGCCCAGCTACTCAAATCAAATCCGTTTAAGATGGGGCCTACCAATACATTTTCCTTACCAGGATACTCGGGATTGTTTACCGAGGTACTGCTACCTATGTGCGATGGATATGGCGGTGCATAAGTATCGCGTTTGTCTAAAAAGTCGCCTACAATTTCCGCTCCCGTAAATTTCCCACTAGCATCCGTAACGGGATTGATCATCATACAGAAAAAAGGAACTTTTACATCTTTTCCACCTAAGGTTTGTACGTAATTTAAATTATTGAACACCCGCAAATAAGCTGGCTCTTCTATTTTAGTGTAGTCCACTTTGCTACATCCAGTAGCAAACATTAAACCTATTACCGCCATGATTAACAGCAGCATGGTTAGCTGTTTGCTGGAATGCGTTTTATTTAAAAAATACTGTTCCATTATTTGTTATGTTTTACAATCATCATCCTCGCTTTTTTAGCAGCAGGAACACTGGTTCCTGTAGTGCCAATTAACGCTACTGTATAAATTCCAGCTTCCTGAACAGGGAGCATGCGGCTTACATTGGTATAAAGAGATTTATTTGCGATAAAGCTGTCGTTTTTTAGCACCTCGATGTCACTAGCCCATACCCCTGGAACCACATTGGGCTTAGAACGATAAGCCATGATATCGAAAGCTGCCTGATTATAAGGACTGTTAGTATAGGGCTGCTCATAAAGTGGTAATCCTGGTTGCATATTTACGCCAGCATTTGGATTGTTGTTAATCCCTGATGAGGTTTGACCATTGTTCAAAGTGAAGGTGATGTATGGATTTCCGACAGAAAGATTAAGGAAACGTTTGTAGAAAGGAAACTTGTACTGAAATCTCGAAAACGATGCATCTTCCTGAGTAGCGTTGTAACTGGTTCCACTCAAATCATTCGCTACCAAAAGTAATTTACCTTGTCCATTTTGATCAGCATAAACCCATGCGGTATAATTTTGCGAAGGACGAAGTGCTTGGCTTGCACTTGCAATTACCTTTCCGCTTGCATCCAAAGCTTCTACCAAATGGTTACCATGAACTTGGATATGATAATTAGATGAGGTTCCAAAACCGATATTGGCTGCTATGGTCTTGCCATCCAACCTAAAACTTACCGGCTGGTTGTCAAAAGCGTTCGCCCCTTGGATCCTGAAATAGGTATTGTTGGCGGCCACACTATTATCACTGACAATTTGAAAAGAGTTCTGATAGCTATCAGTGCTGTTATTCAACTCGTCCATAATGACCTTAAAGTTTTGAGGCGCTACCACAATGGTATATATCCCACCTGGTTGATAAGTTTGTACTGGTGCAAATGTTAACCCAGTATACTGGCTAAGTGAAACAGGCATGGTTGACGTTGGTGGATCGATGATGGTATACTCATATAGGTCTCCTCCTGAAGCTGGTAATTGGCGACCATTTGCAGATAAAACTTTAAACTGATAAGTACCATAAGGCACTTCGATATAATCTGATGCGCGTTGGGCAGCACTTACATTAGAAGTAGCCGTATTTACCAATGTACCATCGGCAAATGCCAAAGAAACATTTCCTGATAAATTTTCAAGTGATCCGCTAGGGTTACTACCAGGAAAATTGATGCTACCAGTCAGGTTCACAATTCTAATTTTGAAATGATCTGGTTTAGAAGGAGCTGATACTCCCCTGTTCACAGGCACAACGGCTGGTTGCCCCGTCATGAAAGTAGTTGGCAGCAAATAATAATCGGTTGGATTACTATAATCATTTTTTGCCGTCATTTTAATATCCGCTACTCCTGATCCTTGATAAGCCCTTAACGCAAAATCAAAGTCGGCCGTTTCATTGGCCTTAAAAAGATCCTGTGGCACAAACCAAGTTTTACCCAGTTTACCATCTGTTGGAAAATAGGACGTTCCTGGATACTTTAAACCATCAGGTGCAAGTGGATTTTTGACTACAAAGCTAGTTAGGCTATCGCCATTGGCCACTACTTGATTAAAACCTGCCAAATTGATGACGCGAACATTAGAATTTGCTCGGTTCACGGTAAGCACCCTATTGTCTTGGCGAAGGTCTGTTTTATCCTTTTTACAACCTTGTGCTAGGATCAATAAGCCCAGACCAATCAGACTGAAAAATCTAAATCTTATTTTATTCATTACTTAAATAGGTTATAGGTAAAGCCTAGCATAATCTCGGCACCACGCGTAAAACTTCTGTTGATATACTCTTGTCCATACCATTTACCTCCTGTTTGAGGATTCGCATAAACGGTTTTGATATGTGGATTAAGGATGTTTTTAGCGTATCCCTTAAACTTGATATTTTTAGTTAACCGTTGGGTAAATACAAAATCCAAGAAAGGAACTGGTTGGCTATACAAATCTGGCTCACCAGTAAGGTTAATTTGTACCAAACGCTCGCCCACCATGTTAAAGGTTACCGTAAAATCTGATCCTGTTTTTGGATTCTCATAGTTCAACCATGCATTGATCGAATAAGGCGCTTGCTCAAACAAGGGACTGTTTTTTGGTGAGTAACGATCCAATGAGCGTGAAGCTTCATAACGTTGCGGCGTTTTAAGGATATCACTTTGCGCCAATAGTAAGTTAGCCCCGAAATAGAAGTTTTTCAAAGGATCCCACATGGCACCTAGGTTTTTCACTACTTCTAACTCAAGCCCCCAAACGCGACCAATATTAGGATCATTTTGGAACTGAATGGTTGGAAACTCAGGATAGGTTGCTGCTAAGCCCGCTGTTTGTAAACTAAATACTTTTACCAATTGGTTTTCGATCCGTTTTCCGAAAGCAGAAACTGCCAACACCTCTCCTTTTGCAGGAAACCATTCCCACCTGAAATCGAAGTTTTGCGTGTATTGGTTTTGCAAGTTTGGATTACCCACTACCAATCCCATTTGAAAGGCATCAAACTCAAATACGTTGGTGATTTCCCTTAACTCTGGACGAGCCAAGGTAGAGTTATAGGCACCACGGAAGTTCATGTTATCGTTTAATGTATACGTAGCATTTACCGAGTAAAATGGCTTGTAATTGGTTTTGTAAACCGAATTTGGATTGATAGGGTTTAATGGAATACGAGATCCATCTGTACCTGTTGCCGTTAGCGACGGATCAAGGAATACCCCTGCCGTATCCACCGCTGAACCGATATTGGTCATCTCGAAACGGACACCGCCTGCAACCCTCAATTTTTCGGTCAGCTTTAAATCCACCATTCCATAAAAGGCATTGGTTTCAAAATAACCTTTGTAGTTGTTTGGTGATTTTTGACTGTTATACAAAAAGCCTCCAATAGGCATCATTCCTTCTCCTTGATTTGCCGTTGGCGCCTTTATGCCAATCACTTGGCTACCTACCAAACGATCAAGGTTTCCTTCTACATCATAAAGCGGGATTGCTTTATTAGTGGTAAAGTTTGATCCTGGCAAGAACAATTGGTTCTCGGTAAAGCTTCTGTCTCTAAAAAGATAATTCACCCCCGTTTTAAGCTGCTGCACTTGACCAAAAAGCTTAAAAGGAATACTTAAATCAGCTTTATAATTATAGTTCTGTTCGTCTAAGTTTCTCCATCTTCTGCCGTTTGGCTCGGCCTGGATAATGCCATAACTACCAAAACCATTTACGTAACCAGAGGTTAACGCGTAAAGGTGTTTGGTATAGGTAAGTCCACCTGGCATACTACCTGCACCTACAGCTGGCCTGGTATACCAACCTCCGCCTCTTGGCGTGTAATCTGCCAAGCTAGCAAAGCGGAAATCTGGATCATTTTGCTTTGATCTTGAGCTCGCCACATTATAGCTCAAACGTGGTGATAGTTCTTTATCAAAGAATTTATGCTCGCCCTGTAGGTTAAAAGTATTGAGGTTACGGAAAGTTTGCTTTAACGAGTAAGTAGTACTTGATACCTCACCTGGAAGTCCCGTATACTCATATCTGCCAACCAGATTAGTGGCAGCGCTTTCGCCACCCCAGCTGCCCAAATATTGCATACTGATTTCGTGGCGTGAATTGAAACGATAAGTTAAACCTGCAAGTGTACCGTAGTTAAGCGTCTCTACACCAGTGTTTTCTTTGTAAGTTTGATACTTACCCATATACAAACTGTTTGGCGTAATGTAGTTAGGGATATTACGGAAGCTATACACATCTGGATTTCCGGTAACTACTCCTTGGTAAATACTATACTGCGTTAAATCGCCACCACTCACATCGGTAATGCGTCGATAGTAGTTTCCACCAAGCACAAGCCCTAATTTATGTTTCTTAAAAACGGTATAACTGTTTCCATAAGTAGCAGAATACAATTGATTTAGTGGTGCTTTTTTATATTGTGTAGTCATTACCGGATCAAAAGACTGCATGATATTATTGATGCGGTTAACCTCTTGATAAGCTGCAGGACTGTAATTGCTATTGGCAATCATCGACTGGATAGAACTTAAGCCAGCTGGATATTGCTTAGCCAAGTTTTTGAAATCAGCAGATAAATTTTTATTGTTGATTTTGGTACCAAAAGCACCCATATCACTGTTCCAGAAACTATTGTACTGTCCGCCCATGCCTACATTGGAGTTTAAGCCTGTTTGTGCAATGATTTCGAAAGTTTCCTTTTCCGGAACAGATTTGGTTTTCAGTTCTACAATCCCCGCAGCAGCATCGGCTGGCTTATCAGGTGTAACTGTTTTATAAATAGTGATGTTATCTAAAAGAGAGGCTGGAACCAAATCCAAAGGAATGGCACTACGATCAGGATCTGAAGATGCCAAACGCACGCCGTTCAACTGTCCAATCACACTTCTATCGCCCAAACCGCGGATAGCTACATATTTATCATCGGTAATGGTTACCCCCGAAACACGTTGTAATGCTTGCGTAGTGGTAATACTTCCTGTTTTTTGGATCAACTCGGCAGAAATGGCATCCTGTACAATGGCCGCATTTCTACGCTCGTCTAAAACGGCGATGCTGGTATTAGCCTTTCTTCTGGCCTGTACTACCACCTCGCCTAAGGTGGTAGATGATGCACTTAATAAAATAGTGAGGTTCTTGGTGTTGGCATCTACTTTTATCTCTCGTGTTTCGTAACCAATATAGGAAATGACTAAAGTAGCACCGCCTTCAGGGATGGTTAACTTGAACTTTCCGTCGACATCTGTAGATACCGCATTATTGGTACCTTTGATTTTAATACCTACGCCTATTAAGGTTTCTTTAGTTTTAGCATCTGTTACCGTACCCGTAATGACGATGGGTACAGGCTTTTTAGTGATTACTACATAGCCTTCTACAACCTTATATTGCAGATTGGTATGTGATAAAACCAAGTTCAAGGCATCAGCTACCGTAATTTCTGTATCTACATTTATTTTTTTTGAGATGTTATCTAGCAAAGCAACCTGAGCATTGATCTGCACTTTACTTTGCTTTTCGATGGTAGCTAAACTACTGCCCAAAGTTGCATTGTCCAACTTCAGTTTAATCTTTTGGTTAAGATTTTGACCTAGTGCACTATTAGCCAAAAGCACGCCTACGCAGGCAAGTTTAATGGCTATCAGAAGAAACGAGCACTTCATATAGAAATAAATTTTATCTGCGGGCAGATGGTCTTTAAGCACCCGACTATATTTCTTTCGCGTATGGAGGGCCATTGTCATTAACTGCCTCGCATATCGAGAAGAAATATGCAGGTGTAATAATTTTTGCATATTTTTGATCGTTATGGTTTTTCGCCTTTGGCGGATATCTATTAACTTAATCTTGAGGTTGTGTGTCGTCGAAAAGCAAGCAACCTAAAGCATTGGCGTCCTCCTCCAAAGGGAGGGCGTTTTATTTTGGTAGTCGAGATATTTACATAGCTTTCCTTTCCTTAATTTTTAATGATGATGTGTTTGCCATTTATTTGATATCGGAAACCACCTGCCATGCTTAGGATATCCATTATTTTTGCAATGGAGATATTGGTGGTGAGGTTAACTTTAATAAGCCTATTGGCCAAACTCGGATTTACAATGCTGATTTCTACGTTGTACCATCTTTCTAAAATCTGGGTAATATCGGCCAGTTTGGTTTCATCGAAATGAAGCTTGCCATCTTTCCAACCCTTTACATCTGTTACGGCAACATTGGCCAATACCTTTTTGCTGGTACTTTCGTTCCAAGTCACCATTTCGCCTGGCAATAGCATGGCTATCGGTTGTATTTGGTGGTTAACGTGCCTGTCTACCCTTACTTTTCCTGTACTTACCAATACTTTTATAGGTTGCCCCGCAAAAGCATCAATTTTGAAGGAAGTACCTAATACTTGGGTGCTGATATTCCCTGTACGGATAACGAATGGCTTTTTAGGGTTTTTGGTGACTTCAAAAAATGCTTCACCTTCCAAGGCTACTTCCCTTATGTTACTTGCAAACTTTTTAGCAAAGCGGATTTTACTCATTGCCCCTAAGTAAACAATAGAACTATCGGGCAAAATGATTTGGGTACGTTGTCCTTTAGGGTTCTGCATTTCACTAAAGGCAACTACTTGCTCAACAGCAGTCTCTTTTTTTAAGCTTATTTGCCAAAAGGCTACGCCTAAAATCAGCACTAACCATACCGCAGCATAACGCCAAAACTGGCTGCGTTGATAAAAAGGTCTTATCGTGTGAGTGGGTACCGAGGCATCATCAAAAATACGTTGATCTAACATTTGTTTCCAACGTTGTTGTTGTTGAGATGGAGCGCTATTTTGTTGCGGATCTATTTGGTGTGCCCATTCTTCGTTCCATATTTGGTCGAAAAGCTCTTGGGCATCATCCTTCTTTAATATAGCCCTTACTTGCTTTAATTCTTCAGGACTGCATTGTCCATCCAAGTACTTTTTAATAAGGGCTTTTTGGTTTTCTAAACTCATTTGTTCTGTCCTTCATTAATAAAGACACAGGTTTTGAAGGGATAGGGTGAGTGGGAAATGAAAAAAAATTTTAGTTATCTACCTACCGCTTTATGGTGGACACAGATACACAGATGTAATAGCTACAATTTATAAGCGTAATAGATCATTTGTGTATTTGTTGCTAAACATCTTAGCTGATACTATTGAGATTTGTCAATCTTATTACAAAATGGCTATTAATATTGACAAAACTTGCCCCTGTCGCTATCCCTATTTCAGGAAATAGCAGATTAGGAAAGCCAAGGTAATGTCTACATGCTCTTGCATGTTCTCCCTTAGGTATTTTAAAGAGACCAACATTTGGCTTTTAATGGTATTGATAGATAAGCCCATCCTTTCGGCAATTTGCGGATAGGTCAATTGCTCTTCTCGGCTTAATTGAAAAATCTTTTTACGTTGGGGACTTAGCTGCTCCAACTTCAATTGATACAAATGTTCCAGTTCTTTGTAGGCCATTTGTTCGTCCACCGCATCTTTAGCATGTTCAAGTTCACCTAAGCTATCGATGTCTACGGTGGCCAACTGCCTTTTACGGATATGATTGAACAGGGTATTCTTCATCGCTGCAAAGAGATAGTTTTTAACTTCACCTGTAATTTGTATTTCAGCACGTCGGCGCCAAATGTTGTGCATTACGTCCATCGCCAACTCTTCGGCCACTTCGGTTTGCTTAAGGTAATGAAGTGAAAACTTATACAGGGATTCGAAGTAACGGGCAAATAATTCGTTGAACGCCCTAAGGTTATCCTCACTGCATTCCTGCATCAATAACGTATCGGAAAGTTTCGTATAATCTTTGCTCATCTGCCGTAAATGCTACGGTGCCAAAATTATCTTCCCAAAACTTACTTTAAATTACCGTTATATTAACTTATGGTAAAATGATAAGGTTTGCATTGATGTAAGACTTACGAAGTTTTGAAAACTTCGTAAGTCTATCTAAACTTTCCTAAATGCTTCTCTCTAGATTAGGGAGAAGCGTAGTGTAGCGAGCTCATTGATGCTAAAGCACAATAAACTATCTATCAATAGATGCCATTTTTTTGGAGAGAGGGTCTATGAAACAAACCTCTCTCTAACTCTCTTCTTGAAAAGGAGAGAGAATTAGATAGTGCTAATACATTTATGAAATACAAACCTCGAAGTATATATGCACAAACCTTCTTAAACGCATCTCTCTCCCTCTACTAGGCAGAGAGGGTCATTCGTCATACCTAACGCTCATAGTTCGTCATTGTCAGCTCGACTGGCAATCGTAATGCTTTAGTAGGTTTTGCAATTGCTTTAAGGTTCCCGTCTACGCGGGAATGACGCATAGATGAAAGGACAGCACCAAGACTTACGAAGTTTTTGAAACTTCGTAAGTCTATCTATAGAAAAGTTCCCAACTTCCATAGTTCGTCATTGCCAGCTCGACTGGCAATCGTAATGCTTTAGTAGGTTTTGCAATCGTTTTAAGGTTCCCGCCTACGCGGGAATGACGCATAGATGAAAGAAATTGCAAAATGAAACAAACCTCTCTCTAACTCTCTCCTTGAAAAGGAGAGAGAATTGGATAGTGCTAATACATTCATAACTACAAGCTTTAAAGTATATCCACAAACTTTCCTACCCCCCTCTCTCCCTCTCAGGGAGAGATCCCGACACTTCGGGAGAGAGGGTCTACTTCGTAAGTCTATCCTTATCCCCCTACTTCATGTAAATCCCGTGTCATTAATATCAATCTGCCAACAAACTGTTTTGATTTTCTTAACTTTGCTAAATGGCAGAAAAAACGCAACGTTCAGTATCTAAATTCAACAATGAGCTTAAATTAAAAGGCTTTAATGTGTGGGAGCTGGATGAAGATTGTACAGCGACAAGAGTTTACAGCAGAAAGGACTTTTATAAGATTTGCCTTTCTACGGGAACCAGTACCATCCACTATGCCGATAGAAGTTTTGAAGCCAACGATACCGTGTTATTTTTTGGGAACCCACATGTTCCCTACTCGTGGGAAACACACTCCCCAAACTACTCTGGCTACGCTTGTTTGTTTTCAGAAGATTTCCTAAAACTCTCCGAACGTTCAGAAAGCCTATTGCAATCGCCTTTCTTTAAAATTGGTGGTACGCCCATCCTGAACATCAGTCAAACACAACGAGAGTTTTTAAATACCATTTTCCAAAAAATGATTGAGGAACAGCAAACAGACTACCTTTACAAGGATGATCTGATGCGTAATTATATCCACCTCATTATTCATGAAGCACTTAAGTTACAACCTTCCGAAAGTTTCGATCAACACAAAAATGCGCTATCAAGGATCACTTCGGTTTTCTTGGAATTGTTGGAACGACAGTTTCCTATTGAAACGCCCGACCGCCCCTTATTGCTCAATACTGCGCAAGCTTATTCGAGTAGTTTGTCCATACATGTAAATTACCTAAACCGTGCTATAAAAGAAACCACGGGCAAATCGACCACCACCCATATTACCGAACGCATTGCACGTGAAGCAAGAGCCTTGTTACAACATACGGATTGGAACATTGCCGAAATTGCTTATGCCCTAGGCTTCGAATACCCTACCTATTTCAACAACTTCTTTAAAAAGATGACTGGAACCAATCCTTCTACCTTTCGCGAGAGCATGGTTTGAAATTCTTAATGATTGGTTTGAAGATTATAAACTATCAAGACCGCAATCCACGAACTTTGTATCATTAAAATTTAGACAGACTTATAATATCCTATTAGAACAAAGATTCGCAACAATCATTTGATGTTACAACGGTGGTACAAACAATGGTTCGATAGCTAACGTTATTAAGTACGGCTAAACTTTAATAAATTTAGAATAAATTACAAACCCCCAAAACAAAATAATAATCATGAATACAATCAACGTAAAAGCGTATGGTACCGAGGCTGCCGATGCTCCATTACAAGGCCTCAGTATTCCTAGGAGAGAAGTAGCTGCCCATGATGTAAAAATCGAAATTCTTTACTGCGGCGTATGTCACTCTGATTTACACACTGCCAGAAACGAATGGCACAATACCATTTATCCAAATGTACCTGGACACGAAGTGGTTGGAAAGGTAGTGAGCGTAGGTGACCACGTTAAAAAATTCAAAGTGG
>NZ_JAELTX010000578.1 GCF_016429065.1 Pedobacter sp. ASV17 | reverse complement strand
AGCTATGCGAGAATATCCGCAAAGAACAGCCCGCGCTGGCCCAGAGTCCCAAGCTCGACGACAACGACTTATTTGGCGGTCTTCGTGAGCGGATGCCCGAGGAGACTGCCGAGTTTCTAGCCGCAAACATCTCTGTGGATGAGAATAATATTGAAGAAGAAATCGATCAGATGGTTCATACGGCTGCGTATGTTGCTGCTGCTGCCGCATTTCATGGCTCCCACAAGCCCAAGTATGACTTCTTTATCATGTAAGACCTTCGCGTTACAGCCCCGTTTGGATTCCTGCTTTCCCACAACTAACAATTCTCCTAGTCACCATGTCACAGTCACCCCATTCTTCGTCTGGCTCAAATCCCAATCCTGGATTTCCAACGCCTCCAAGGCTCATCTTCTCCATCGTAAACTCTGCCTTGATGC
>NZ_JAELTX010000577.1 GCF_016429065.1 Pedobacter sp. ASV17 | reverse complement strand
TGTGTATAAGAGACAGGGTAACGCCAGGCGCTTGCCTATCTCTAAATAAAGGCTGTGGTGCATGGTAGTTGCGATAACCCGTTTGCTCGCCAGTGCTGCTCGATGCTGACATCAGACTTCTCGCGGGTTGAGGGTTTATCCCGGGGTCGTACCTTTGACGATAGTCAAAGTTTCGGTAGTGTTCGCTATAAGTTTCTTGATGCCGGGATGGGTTTCGGTTTTCTTCGTCGGTTGGCGTTGCGATCTGGGGTTGTCCGGAACGCGAGCCATATTGTGGTTGAAAAAGTTGTGACGGATTTCCTTCCTCATGTGGCGGAATATATATGTCTTCCTCTGACCAAATTGACTTCGCCGGCGTTTGTCCTTCGTAGGGGTCGGACATAAGTGGTCTTAGCAATTTAGAAAGTGCTGAAGGAGTC
>NZ_JAELTX010000576.1 GCF_016429065.1 Pedobacter sp. ASV17 | reverse complement strand
ACACCACGCAAGGGCTCTGCCTCTGACAAACGCGGCCTAGGCCCGATCCACGCTTTGTTGCAACAGCAACGAGCTTCGCCCTGCGAGAACGACTTTCGTGTAATACACGCCCGCTCCCGAAATCATGACCGCCGCAAGCGATTTGACCAGCCGTGGTCACTCTCACGGACACATGGCCCTCGAAGACCGCTTCGAGGTGCTCAAGGAGATTGGCGACGGCAGCTTCGGAAGCGTCGTGCTCGCCAGAGTACGGACCGCCGGTGCCAATGTTGCTCGTCGTGGTTCAGTGGTACGTCTAAAGTCCTGCCTCAATTCGTTATATTCCAGCTTGCGCAGCTTCCTAATGTGTTATTCCTTGCTTGCTAGATCGCCATCAAATCTATGAAGAAGACGTTCGAGTCCTTGACACCATGCCTCGAG
>NZ_JAELTX010000575.1 GCF_016429065.1 Pedobacter sp. ASV17 | reverse complement strand
ATTCACCACAACTGAGAACCAAAATTGTCTGCTCCTAGGCAGGTTTTCTTGATTTCGCTATAGGCAAATTCAAAATGGGAGAAAATACACAAACAGACGCTCGCAGCGAGCTCAGCAAGCGTACCATCCCACACATGACAATGGCGCAGGGCAACGACCTCCCTCTCCGGGATCAAGTTGATACCCTACATCGAGCAGCGAGAGACTCAGCAGCGGGTCGATTCAGCCTCTGCGGAAACGCAATAGTCACTGGGGGCACGGGAGCAATTGGAACATCCGCCATCCGCGCCATGCTACAGCACGGTGTATCCGGCGTCATGATCTTTGACATCAACATTACAGCCCCAGACTCTGCAGCGAGCATTGCCAACCTCAAAGCTGAGTTCCCAACCGCGAAAATTGAAGGCTGCAGTGTGGATG
>NZ_JAELTX010000574.1 GCF_016429065.1 Pedobacter sp. ASV17 | reverse complement strand
ACTTTTAGGTGGCCATGGCGCTGATGGCAAATATTTCGCCATAGAACACCAACAACCTCGATGGCACCAATACTTTGGCGTCATTCCTATGTCTTATCGAAAAAGCAACATCTTCTAAAATGGCCGAGTTTAAATAGCCTAATTATATATATTCCTTATAAAAAAAACAATTTTAACTGGCCGCAGGCTTTCAATCGCAGCTAGCAAAGAACGTTGATGGAGCCCCGCAGAACGCCACAGAAGCACCGGCCCACTTACAAATCAGCCACACTGCACGTGACGTCTGTCCCAAATCTGTGGCGCAAACTCCCATCAATTCGAGATTCGACCATATCGCAATTCCTCCGAATCAAGCAAAGCCGATCGATATATTTCGCCATCGCCGCCAAACGAGATATCGCGCCCGACAAACCGTCCTCG